>JBFEVY010000264.1:0-5077 GCA_041546665.1 Spongiibacteraceae bacterium
GTAATACCGCGATATCGCCCGCCGGGAGTTCCGTCATTAGCGCCTCCTTCGTACTACCTTATTCCAGTGTACTACCTTTTCCCGGAGCACAATCTGACCAGTATCGTCACAGCATTCAGCCGCTGTCCCAAAATCACAAATCTTTGTCCATGGCTAACAATGCCATCGTGTTGATTCAACTCTATGCTGCCCTCCAGTGGGGTCGAGAACATTCGAAGACCCTGCCACGACAATAATGTTTCAGGAGAAAGATAATGAAAGGTTCGATCAGCAGATTCGCGCTGGCCTTGGGGCTATCCTGCGCGCTGTTAAGCGGCGCCGCTGTTGCGCAGCTGAATGTCCCCATTGTGAGAACAATCCCCCTTATCGGAGATCCACCCATTGGGGTAATTGGAAAACTGCCGATCCTGTCTGAACTCGACGCCAGCCTTGGTCTTGTCGACCTGCTGGGTGCCAAAGCCCTGCCGGACATCGAGATTCTGCTCACCCTGGAACGCCAACTGGATATCGGCCGTATCAATAGCCTGCTGGTACTCCCCGGCCTGGATGATTTATCCCTGCCTGGCGACGGACTTGGCCTTGAGGCCCTCACCGGCTTACTCGTCACACCCTAAACGTTAGACAACAGCGAGCATGGGCTCCCCAGCTCTGAAGCCGGCGGTTTTCGGGAAGGATAAGCATCCTTCCCGAAAGCCAAAACACAGAACCATCGCGACTGAAATAGCAAGAGTGCGCCTTAAGCGCCCCGCTACGACACACAACTTTAATTTTATTCCCTAGCTTGCATTACCTGTACTGGGTTACTATTTCAGTATTGACCCATTATAGATATAACAAATGGGCGGTCTGCCTGGCGTCCCCAACATTGTAGCCGCTATAACATGACCGCCCCACAAGGAGCAGGGAACAGGCATGTTGCAGTTCAACCCCATTGATGCAGCGCTGTTATTTCTGGAAAACACGCGCACCCCATTTCACGTATCCTCAGTCAGTATTTACGACCCCTCCAGCTGCCCCGATGGCCCACCGAGCTTCGAAGATATTGTCGAAGCCATTCGCAGAAGCCTGCCCGCAGTTAAACCTTTCCGACGCAAAATAGTTCGCGTTCCCCTTGACCTGGACTACCCCTACTGGGTTGAGGATGAGGACTTTGATCTAGAGTTTCATATGCGCCAGATTGCCCTGCCCAGTCCCGGCAACTGGGAACAGTTCCGCACCCAAGTTTCCCGGCTGATCTCCCGCCCGGTTGATTTATCCCGCTCCCCCTGGGAAATGACTGTCATTGAAGGGCTCGACAATCTTGAAGGGCTACCGCCGGGCTGCTTTGCTACCGTGCTCAAAATTCACCACTGTGCGATAGACGGTCAAACGGGTGTCGCCCTGATCAATGCTATCCACAGCGACAGTCCCGACGCAGAACTGAAAGAACTCGACGACGATTGGCAACCTGAACCGATGCCCAGCAATCGGCACCTGTTGATTCGAGCTGCCGCCAACGGCACCCGCCGCCCCGTCGCGATAACCCGTTTGGTACTATCCAATGCCCGCAAACTCGTCAAAGCCGCCTTTGCCGAACTCAGAAATGACGACGATGATGAGAACCTGAGCGCACCGCCCACTGTTCTCAATGCGCCAGTGTCGGCTCACCGGATTTTTGACTTTGCCCTCGCGTCCCTTGACGACCTGAAGCGTGCCCGCAAAGCAGTACCCGGAGCGACAATTAACGATGTTTGCCTCACTATTGTTGCGGGATGTCTGCGGCGCTACCTGGAAGCCAAGGACGCGCTGCCAAGTGACCCACTGGTAACGGTCGTACCCATTTCTACCCGCACTCCGGATCAGGTTGGCGAAGGTGGCAACCAGATCGCGATTACGCGCATCTCCATGTACACCAACATTGCTGACCCGATAAAACGCCTGCGAGCAATTGCTGAAAGCACCCGCGAGAAAAAAGCAATGCAGGATGGCGTCGTTATGAGTGTTCTGCTCGACGTTGTTCATAACCTGCCTGGTGCACTGGTAGGCGTCGCCTCCCGTACCGTTCCACTATTAGTCGCCAAGGGCAACTCCTTCGCCAATACCATGGTCACCAATGTCCCCGGCCCCATGCAGCCGATTTATTTTCTCGGCGCCCGCGCCGTGCATATGTATGGCAGTCCTCCGTTGATGGATGGCGCAGCAATTCTGCACAGCGTGGGGAGCTACAACGGGGAATTTATGTTTTGTTTTACTGCCTGTCGTGACCTGCTTCCCGACCCGGACTTTTACGGTGACTGCCTGCGTGCAGCCACTCAAGACGTGGTCAAGGCGGCGGACGCACTCCTGGTACCGGAACCCGCCTAGCACCGACCAAGGGCGCACAGTTCTCTGTGCGCCACGCCAACCTCGCGCTATCGATTCAGCCTGTCACGGTATGTAAGCCAAAGGTTTCTACTAACGCCTCGTCCACCAAAATTTTGGGGTCGCGCTGCATCAGCGCGCTGACATGGCCTCCGGTCGTCCAACGGATACGCGGCTGCCCCCAGTGTTGCCAGAGTGCCTGTACCTGTTCAATTGGTACAAACTGGTCACCTGTCGCCCCAAAGAGATAGCGCTTTTCAAATGGCACCAAGGGATCCAGCGCCAACGGCGATACTACCCGGTAGATAAGCTGCTCCCGAGCAGAATCAACTCCCGCTGCCGCAGCTGTCCGTCGTTCCAAACTTGAAGCGAGGTAATCGCGATGTGCAATCATGTCTGAGGGGGGTACACCTGCAATCACACAGTCCAGATTGTCCTCAATGCCGGCCAGCAGTGCGCTGGTGTAGCCGCCAAGGGAAATACCGTAAACCCCCAACTGCGCAGCACCTTGCTCACGCAGCCAGGCGATCAGGCGTCGCAAATCCCAGATTGCCTGGGTTTCAGCGTGAATAAAATCGACCGGGGAGCTTCCAAAAAACCGCGAACCACTGAAGCCCCCGGGTGATCTTGGCCCATGTACCGGCAATGCCATCAACGCGACATTCAGACCAAGGTTTTCGTACAAATGGGCAACTCTGAAAATCGGCATATCCTGTTTCAGATTACCCATGCCGAAACCGTGCACACACAGCAGCCACGGTGCCGGCTTCGGCTGTCGAAACACCCAGGCATGGCAGGTTTGGTTTTCCTTATAAGCCAACCACCGCGCCCCGCCGGGGAGCCTCATATCCGGGTCATAACCGCTGGCAAACTGCACATAGTCGCAGTCCAGGCCGCTCACCCGCGACCTTGAGCTATTCACCTGAGTGACATTCGGAGGCGCCTGGTGATAGCGCCGCGGCTGATCCAGATACATCATTTCAGCAAAAAACGTATAGGTTTCGTCCACTTCTCGTACCGCAGTTCGCAGTGCAGTAACCGTGGCCGGCGGCGTCAATGTTGCCATCGCTCCCAACATCATGTCATCCAGCGCAACCTTGGCACTGTATAGTGCAGCCGGTCGTGGCGACGGGACATGGTCTAGCTTGGGCTGCATCGAAATTTGCGACCATCCCCCCGCCAGAAAAGCCAGCGCTCCGGCGCCCAAGGCAATCAGGCTCAACGCCCCATAACCAAACAGCGCCAGGGGCAGCACGACGATGCCTGTCAACAGAGCCCCAACGGCCACCATCTGCGCGGCACGAAGGTCGGTAAAGAACAGCAGGCGCACTCCGCCTGCCAAGGTCAACACCCCGGGCGCCAAGATCAGCAAAAAGGCGACCACCCCTGTCTCCCAGCTAAGAAGAAGTAAGGCAAGTGCGAGCAACCCCGGAACCCAGGCACTGCAATATCGAATATTGTGCATATTTTTAAACCGTCGTTGAGCTCCACAAGCCGAGCGCCCGAACTCTATCCATTTGTTATTTTTTCTGGCTCAGAAGGCCGTTACTCCGCGCGATGGCATACAAATTCAGCGCTATTCAACCAGGCGAATACACCCCTTGACCTCGCACTTTGAATTGATACTATCAAAGTAAAACAGGCTTTCCATTAAGGAGCAAAGCCTAGACAACAACCATAATAAAATGAGTCGTAAATGCTATTCACTACTGTTGGTTGCTATTATTTTTGCGCAGTGCCTGCCAAATCGATTCCCAAGGGAAAAACCAGTCGATCTCGGTTTAAATCCAGAACCTCCGGCCTCATAAACGAAAAGTTCACCATTCTCGACGACAAGCGTGAAACCCAGGCCTATGGCAAATTCGGTGGACTCCCCTATCGACTGCTGAAAGGTGAGATTTGGCGGCCAGCAAAAGCCCGCAGCCCTAGTCCTCTGGTCATCTATAACCACGGTTTTATGTCCTTTCGGCGCGAGGGCTTATACCTCGCTCGCTATCTGGCCAGCCGGGGCTATACCGTCGCTGCAGTGAATTTCCCCCTTACTGGAATGTCTGCTCCAGGCAAACCGCTGGCCTCGGATATCATCAATCAACCTGGGGATATCAGCTGCCTGATCGACTACGTTTTAAAGCGTAATGCCTCCCCCGGGGACGCTATGTGCAGGACGGTCGCCACAGACAAGATCGCGGTTGCCGGGGTTTCTTACGGCGCCTTGACCTCGCTTCTCACCACCTATCATCGTGAACTGGCCGACCCAAGAATTCAGGCAACTATCTCGATTGCCGGCCCCACGTCAATGCTGACACAGGAATTCTTCACCCGGGACAACATACCCTCCCTGATGATATACGGCGACACCGACTCGGTGGTCCATTACGACGAGCACGCGCTCCCCATTTTGGGCAAAGCCCCCAACAGCACACTGGTAACACTGAAAAATGGCTCGCACACGGGCTTCTCCCAACCGGCATCCACCGTACTGCGCTTTTTCAAGAACCCCGACAGCATCGCCTGCATGATGCTCCGCAGCGCGATGGACGATAAACCCTGGGATTTTGTGACCGAGCTGGGCGGAGAGGAAATGGGAATTATCCAGCCACACCTCAATATAGAACCACTGACCAGGCCCCTGACCCGGATCGCCATGAAGGCCTCTCGCCAGCATATGTTTACTGCCCTAGCCTCACACGCCTTTCTGGAAAGTCATTTCGCCGACTCAGCCAACAGCCGCTCTCAC
>JBFEVY010000237.1:0-5628 GCA_041546665.1 Spongiibacteraceae bacterium
ACACACCCCACAGACCTACAACACCATGGACAGAGATCGCACCAACAGGATCGTCGAGCTTCAGCTTGTCGAGACCGATGATGGAGAACACAACCAGTACGCCACCCACAGCACCGATCAGGGTTGCCTGGATTGCACCGGGAGCCAGAGGCTCAGCAGTAATGGCAACCAGGCCAGCCAGAGCACCGTTGAGCGCCATAGTCAGGTCAGCTTTGCCGAACAGGATGCGGGCAACAATCATCGCCGCAATCAGGCCGCCACTTGCCGCAGCATTGGTGTTTACAAACACCTGGGCAGTTGCGTTAGCTTCTTCAATATTGGACACCATCAGCTCGGAGCCACCGTTGAAGCCGAACCAACCCATCCACAGAATAAAGGTACCCAGGGTCGCCATAGGCAGGTTTGCACCGGGGATCGCATTGACCTGACCGTCTGCGCCGTACTTGCCCTTACGAGCGCCCAGCAGCAGAACACCAGCCAGTGCCGCAGAAGCACCACACATGTGAACGATGCCCGAGCCAGCGAAGTCAGAGAAGCCCGCTTCTGACAGGAAGCCGCCACCCCAGCTCCAAGAACCTTGCAGCGGGTAGATCACACCAGTCATCACGATAGCGAAGGCCAGGAAAGTCCAGAGCTTCATACGCTCAGCAACGGCACCGGAAACGATAGACATTGCGGTTGCCACGAAGACCACCTGGAAGAAGAAGTCCGAAGAACCGGAGTAGTAAGTGTCGCCATTCGAGGCCAGCACTTCTTCAACGGTCGCATCAGAGATGCTGTTGCCAAACCATGCGTCTGGCAGAATGCCGCTTTCAGAACCACCATACATAATGGTGTAACCGCACAGCAGGTACATGGTACATGCCACGGCAAACAGTGCGATGTTTTTGGTAAGAATTTCAGTAGTATTTTTGGCCCGAACCAAGCCCGCTTCCAGCATGGCGAAACCCGCCGCCATCCACATGACGAACGCGCCCATTACTAGAAAGTAGAATGTGTCCAGGGCGTACTTGACCTGTATGATGTCTTCCATCACATGCCCTCCAAAGGGAATAGTAAAATCTTGTATTTATGAAGCGGCGCACCGCCCCCATCCATCGGTTTTTTAAATTGCGTCTTCGCCAGTTTCGCCTGTGCGAATCCGCACAACCTGCTCAAGCGTAGAGACAAAAATCTTACCGTCACCAATTTTTCCGGTGTTGGCAGATTTGCTGATCGCTTCAATAGTCGGGTCAACATTGGCGTCGGAAACCGCGACTTCAATTTTCACTTTGGGCAGAAAATCCACCACATACTCGGCGCCGCGATACAACTCGGTGTGACCTTTCTGACGACCAAAGCCCTTGACCTCAGTAACAGTAATCCCCTGAATTCCGATGTCGGAGAGCGCCTCGCGAACATCGTCAAGCTTGAAAGGCTTGATAATCGCTGTGATTAATTTCATTTTCTTCTCCTATGAGTCGCCCTACGAAAGAGCCGTACAAGAATCAGGCGAGGTGGGCACCTCGCCTGATCTCAGTCCTTAAAGGCTTTTTGAGATCGAGAACACCAGACGGTCGTCAGTGATCGCTTCACCAAGCACAGTTTGGTCATCAATATCTGTGCCCACGTAAGCAAGGCTCAGAGTCACGGCAGCAACGTCGTAATTCAGACCAACCAAGTAGTCCATATACCCGTCATCTTCGTCGAGATAACCATCGTCTTCAGTCGACGTAACGCCAACGTGAAAGTCCATGCTCATTACTTCAGATAGGCCAAGGCTGTAATCAAAGTTGACAACCGTACCAGTACCACCGCCATCACCGAAGTAATCTGGAGAGTAAACCAGACCTACAGAGAAGTCTGAGATTGCCACAGACACTACATACTCGTTGTAGTTAAATGCAGCTTCAGCGCCGGGGTAAATAAACTGAATGGCGCTAAGATCAACGCTGACGTTTTCCGAGACAGCGAAACCATAACCAACATAGACATCAAGCTCTTGTGTTGCTTCACCGCCGAAGTTAACGTTTGAAGCCCAAGTCCCGATGTATGCACCGCTCTCAAAACCGATGTCGAAACCACCCTGAATTGCACCTTTCTCGCTAGTTTGAGAAACCCCGCGGAAAGCGTAATCAGTTGCCATAGTGACATTGCCGCTCACTTCCAGAGCAGAAGCCGCCATTGGTGCACCCGCTACAATCGCAACGCCAAGCATTTTTTTCCAAGAATTCATCTTTTAGTCTCCTAGGTTTTTGTCTATACGCCGCTTGTTCTCACTACAGGAAGCTGCGCACGCAACCCTCTAAAGCATAGGCCGTGCCAAAAAAAATAAACAAATAAAAACAATAGGTTACAAAGCTCATCGGATAATTCCGAAAAATCGCGCACCAAAAATACCCAAATCAAAGCACGCCGCACCAACAAGGCACCATTTTTGTACAAATAATACCCAGACCACCAAACATGCCGGTAACAGACGCGCGCACAATGAAAAATCTGTGACATACCCAATAGAAACGCCAAAATTCGCACCATTTTTGAACAGCAGCACAATGAAGGATTTTCGCCCACGCCCCAATTTAGGTAGAAAATCAGTCATATCGGCAAAAATACCCCAAAAACCGCCCCGCAGACGGGCGACAGCAATTTGCGCTACACTCACCGTTTTCGCTATGCCGTGGCGGGCAAAGAAAACCCGATGAGCCACGCAGGGCGCAGCAAGCCAATAGGTAACAAAACGATGTCCAAACCCGATTTCATTACCCAATTGTCCCAGCAGGCCAGCCGCCTGATCAGCCAGGGGCCCGATATTCAGCACGACATTGAGACAAAGATGAATGTTCTGCTTCAAGGCGCCTTTAATAAGATGAACGTGGTCTCCCGGGATGAGTTCGACGCTCAGGTGGCCGTCTTGAACCGCACCCGCAGCCGCCTGGAGGCCCTGGAAAAACAATTAGCGGAGTTGACCGAACAGCTGGATGCCCGCGACAAGGCGGAGTGAGCCAAGCGGTATCCAATACCGCTTATGAGCGCTATGCTCATCAATCAACAACACGATAGCGGCGCGGGCATATCAAGCCCCGCCCGCAGGACTCAAGGAAGAGACCATGCCCCTGGCCACCGTATACAGCCGCGCCCGGCTCGGGGTTCACGCCCCGCTAGTTACCGTAGAAACCCATCTTTCCGCAGGTCTGCCCGGCTTTCAGATTGTCGGCCTTCCTGAAGCCACCGTGCGTGAAAGCCGCGACCGGGTTCGCTCGGCGCTGATTAACTCGGGCTTTGATTTTCCGGTCAGCCGCATTGTGGTCAACCTCGCGCCGGCGGATCTCCCCAAAGAGGGCGGACGTTTTGATCTGCCCATTGCCATCGGCATTCTGCTCGCTTCAGGACAAATTCCGCCAAACTCCACCGAAGGTTATGAATTTATTGGTGAACTCGGACTGAGCGGCGAGTTGCGGGCTGTCGACGCCGCCCTGCCCGCCGCGATTCACTGCGCCGGAGCGCAGCGTATTCTGATTCTCCCCAGCGCCAACACAGGGCTTTCTTCCCTGGTACCGGGCGATGACTTGCGTGAGGCCAGTTCTATACTCGCCGTAACCGCCCACCTGAACGGCCAGACAGCGCTCCCCTTGCCACAACACACTGACCCAACACCCGGGGAAGGCACGCCGTGCGGCGACCTTTGCGACGTTCGCGGTCAGCTCGCCGCCCGCCGCGCCCTGGAAATCGCCGCTGCAGGGAATCACAGCCTACTCTTCAGCGGCCCGCCCGGGTCAGGAAAAACCCTGCTGGCCAGCCGCCTGCCCGGCATCCTGCCGCCTCTGACCGAACAGGAGAAAATCGAAGTCGCCATCGTCCAGTCCATTACCGGAAAGCCGCTCTCGTTAAACCGGCCGTTTCGCGCCCCGCACCACACCGCTTCTGCGGCAGCCTTGGTGGGCGGCGGCAGCCAACCCCGCCCGGGTGAAATCAGCCTGGCGCACTGCGGCGTATTATTTCTGGATGAACTGCCTCTTTACTGTGAATGGCAAAAAACACCGGCTCATTGCACTAATCACAGCCTATCTCTCTGATATTCAATCACTTTTAGCAGGCCCATCAATCGCATTCCATGCGATACGGGCGCAAAACGGGGTTCACGACGTCCTGAAACCGGCCGAGTAAAACCGGTCATTTTCGCATTGCATGCGATTCCTTCGCGCGTTTTGCGCATCCATCGCGGACAACGGACAAAAGTGGGGAGAGAGCTATGTCCCAAAATCGCCCCCAAAACGAAAGAAATATGCGTTCATTGTGACTGCCGGACAAACATCTTCCCCGGCACGAACGAGGGAAAGGAAACCAGAATGGCCCACAACGTCATCCCGCTCTTTACCGCAAATAATGATGCAGTTCGGGAGAAGCGCACCCTGCTGCAAAACCTGGATCACATGAGCCAGGACGAGTTCGCCCTGTACGAGGACCTTGCGGAGGGCTTCAAGCGTCGCAATGCCAGTGCCGGCCGCCGCGCTCGCTACGAACTTGAAGCGCTGAAGATCGTCACCGAACTGTGCAGTTTCTGCCGGACGACGCCCTGGCACTGGACCGAGGACGACTTCGAGGCCTACAGCAGCTACTTGCTGCGGGAAACCCGTGTGACACGCGAGACCGTCCGGAAGTACCAGTCCTGTATCCGCAGTTTTCTGAACTTTGCAGTCGACAGTTCAGTCTTCCAGCGTCGTTGCGAGCAACTGTTCGGCACCCGGATCGAGCGCATCGCCACCCGGCACAACAGCATCGGCCACAAGAGTCACTCCATGTCGGAGACCCGCCGACGCAACTTCAACCGCCAGGAACAACACCATTTCCTGGAAGCCGCCATCCAGCGCTATCGCGACTGCCGGGATCGCGGCCCACGCATCGCCCTCCCGGCCGCAAGGGACGCCGTTCTCTTTCACGTACTCTTCCATACCGGCCTCAGGGTCGATGAGGCCCTGAACATCGACACCAACCACTTTGACAGTCACCCAAGCCGCCCCCTCTGCCGGGGTTTTGCCTCGGTGGTGGTGTGGGGCAAAGCCTCACCGGGTCAGCCGAAGAAGCAACGCCATGTCCGTATCGACAGCCCAAAGGTGGCTAATCTGTTGTTCTGGTACGCCAGCGAGATCCGTCCCGAATTCGTGTCCACGCGCTACCCTCACGAACAGGCCTTCTGGCTGAACACCCGCGGCACACGATTCAAGACCGGCGGGCTCTGGGAGCGCTTCCGACTCTGTATGGTTGAGGCTGGCCTCGGCCACACCGGTGGACTCACCCCCCACAGCACACGGCATACCTCCATTACCAGTGATATCCAGTCCGGCGTGGATATTCGCACCGCCCAGGAAAAACACGGGCACAACTGGGCCTCGTCTACCGCGGGTTACTGCCACTATGACAGTGCCCACGCGGAAGCCCAGTTCACACGAACACTGGAGGCCCGACTCGCCCGTCTAGAGCAGCCTCTCTCAGTGCCCCAGGAGAATGTGAGTTCCGGAGAGGATAGCGCATGACACGCCGCCAACTATCCTGGAATGCCCGCGAGCTGATGGAACGGCGGGGGATGAAGGAGCGCCCGCACGGCTTCCGTTCCAGCCTTCGCACTTGGCTCGCCGACGCGGCCGATGC
>JBFEVY010000385.1:0-2961 GCA_041546665.1 Spongiibacteraceae bacterium
CGAGTTCGCCGATGGCGCCGAGCTGGAAACCGATATTCTGGTCTTCTCTGCCGGTATTCGTCCCCAGGACGCGCTGGCCCGCCAGTGCGAGCTCGAAATCGGTGAGCGCGGCGGTATCGTCATCAACAACCAGTGCCAAACCTCGGACCCCAGCATTTATGCGATTGGCGAGTGCGCACTGTGGGGAGGCCGCATTTTCGGCCTGATCGCCCCCGGTAATGAAATGGCACGGGTGGCGGCAGACCACATTCTCGGCGGCGACGAAGGCAAGGCCTTTACCGGTGCTGATATGAGCACCAAACTCAAGCTGATGGGTGTCGATGTGGCCTCCATCGGTGACGCCCACGCCAACACCCCCTGCGCTAAAAGCTACACCTTTATTGACGAGCAGGCCGAGGTCTACAAGAAAATTGTGGTCAGCGAAAACGGCGAGCACCTGTTAGGCGCTGTGTTGGTTGGCGATGCGGAAGACTACGGCAACCTGCTGCAATTTGCGCTCAACAAAATCGAATTGCCCGAACACCCCGAAGCCATGATCCTGCCAAGCCTGGATGGCAGCGCAAGCGTCGGCCTGGGGGTTGATGCCCTGCCGGAAACCGCCCAGATTTGTTCCTGTAACAACGTCAGCAAGGGGCAGCTGTGCGCCGCAGTTCAAGAGGGCGCCCACACTGTGGCCGATCTCAAATCCTGCACCGGTGCAGCAACATCCTGTGGCGGCTGTTCCGCCCTGGTTGGGCAAATTTTGAATTCCGAGCTCACCAAGCTCGGCGTCGAGGTCAACACCGACCTCTGTGAGCATTTCCCCTACACCCGCCAGGAGATCTACCACCTGATTCGGGTTGGCGAGATCAAGAGTTTTGATGCCCTGCTAGAGAAACACGGCACCGGGCTGGGCTGCGATATCTGCAAGCCTACCGCTGCATCTATCATGGCATCTTGCTGGAACGATTATATTCTGAAACCCGAGCACGCCGGCCTGCAAGACACCAACGACCGCATGCTCGCCAATATGCAGAAAAACGGCACCTATTCGATTGTTCCCCGGGTTGCTGGCGGCGAAATCACCCCAGATAAACTGATTGTGCTTGGTGAAGTCGCGAAGAAATACCGCCTGTACACCAAGATCACCGGCGGACAGCGTATAGACCTGTTCGGTGCCACCGTAGACCAACTTCCCCTCATCTGGAAGGAACTGGTTGATGCAGGCTTTGAATCCGGCCATGCCTATGGCAAATCACTGCGCACGGTGAAATCCTGCGTTGGCTCCACCTGGTGCCGCTATGGCGTGCAGGACTCGGTTGGCGCCGCCATCGATATTGAAAACCGCTACAAGGGCCTGCGCTCTCCGCACAAACTGAAAATGGCGGTTTCAGGCTGCACCCGCGAGTGCGCCGAAGCCCAGAGCAAGGACGTGGGTGTGATCGCCACCGAAAAAGGCTGGAACTTATACGTTTGCGGAAACGGCGGCATGAAGCCTCGCCACGCTGACCTGTTTGCCTCCGACCTGGACACCGACACCCTGGTTAAATACATCGATCGCTTCCTGATGTTCTACGTGCGCACCGCTGACCGCCTGCAGCGCACCTCGGTGTGGATGGACAACCTCGAAGGCGGCCTGGATTACCTGCGCAAGGTCATTATCGACGACTCTCTGGGCATCTGTGACGAGCTGGAAGCCGAGATGGCCAAAGTCATCGACACCTACCAGTGCGAGTGGAAGACCACCATCGAAGACGAAGAGCGCGTGCGCCAGTTCCGCAGCTTCGTCAATGTCGACGGCAGCGACAAAGACATCGTCTTTGTTCAGGAGCGCGGCCAGATTCGCCCCGCCACTGAAGAAGAGAAAGCGAGCAACGCTGACTTGATCGCCGTCGCCTGATCGCGCCCCTACTTTTACCTGCGCTCCGGGGGTGCCCCGGAGCTGCATTGACAACGATGAGAGGAAACATCATGTCATGGACAACCGTCTGCAAACTCGACGCTATTAACCCCAACGCCGGCGTCGCCGCCCTGATTGAGGGGCAACAGGTCGCCATCTTCAAGGTCAACGAAGCCCTGTATGCTCTCGGCAACCACGACCCCTTCAGCAACGCCAATGTGTTGTCACGGGGCATTGTCGGCAGTCTCAAGGGGCAAACCGTCGTCGCCTCCCCCATTTACAAGCAGCATTTTTGTCTCGAGACCGGCGCCTGTCTCGAAGACGAAACCGTCTCCGTGCCTCACTTCCAAGTACGCACAGAGGGTGACCTGGTGCAGGTCAAGCTCTAAACCGGGCCGATCGGCCGGGTCACAGTCCCGCAGCGCCCCGAAAAGCACCATTCAGGAATTAGTCTCCCCTTCTCCGGCTGCCTCCACTACAAGGCAGCCGGTTTTTTTACTCCCGTCGTTCAAGCCCACAGTGCCCTCGCTGCTTTGGTAATCAGCCTGCACAGGGTTTATAATCGCCGCTGACTTTTCACTCTCCATTCAAGACGGAATATACCAATGAGCTATAACCAAATCCCGGCCGGCAAGGAATTGCCCCACGACATCTACGTCGCCATTGAAATCCCCGCCAACAGCAGCCCGATCAAATACGAAATCGACAAGGATTTCGACGCGCTGATGGTCGACCGCTTTATGGCCACCCCGATGTTCTACCCTGCCAACTACGGCTATATTCCCAACACCCTGTCAGAAGACGGTGACCCGCTGGACGTGCTGGTTGTTACTCCTTACCCGGTCGTACCCGGTTCGGTAATCCGCGCCCGTCCAATCGGCATTCTGAACATGAGTGACGAAGCGGGCCAAGACGCCAAACTGCTGGCCGTCCCCCACGACAAACTGAGCGTCCTGTACAAGGACGTGAAAGAGCCCTCAGACCTGCCAGAGCTGTTGATCAAGCAAATCGAGCACTTCTTTGAGAACTACAAAGATCTCGAAGCCGGCAAATGGGTTAAAGTTGACGGCTGGGCTGGCAGC
>JBFEVY010000225.1:0-5998 GCA_041546665.1 Spongiibacteraceae bacterium
AAAATAACCCTGTGGATTCAGATCTGAGCGTAATTCCGGCGCTTGGCTCACCTTGCCATTTTTTTGTCTGGCTCAGCCCGCTAAATGTAGCGCCAGCCCGCGAATAGTTAATTAAGCTCACCGCTTAATACAAGAGAAATGCGCCGGTAGATGCCTTGACCACTTAAGCCAATACCACCATCGGTAAAAGCGAAATATTATTAACAGGAAAAGACGGGGAAGGATGAGGGAGATAGTAAAAAGCGTTTCGAAATAATTTCAAATACCGCAAACCGATATTTCAATTTCCAGGAGTAAGCAAAGCCTTCGGCACCAGCGTATAACACCACGCTGGCGCCGAAACAAATTAACCAATTACGCCAGCGACTCCTCACCTACCAGAGTCACGCGATGCATCAGGCGACCACTAGTTGGCGTGTACTGAGCTGCACGGTGCAAAGACACCGTATTATCCCAAATCAGTAAGTCACCCAGTGTCCACTCATGGCTGTAGTAGTATTCCTCGCGGGTCGCAAAGTCATCCAGCTTTTGCAGCAGCGCACGGCCTTCTTCCAAATCCATACCTTCGATGTAATCGGCAGACACACCAGTCACCAGCGACTTGCGACCGGATTTGTGTGTCCACACCAGAGGGTGCACTTTAGGCGGGTAGCGATCCCAATCTTTTTTCTGCTCTTCCGTCGCGTTCGGGTAGGTGCGGCGCTGAGAAGCGGCCATCGTGTGAACCACTTTCAGTTTTTCCAGACGCGCCTGCTCTTCTGCGGGCAAATCCTGGAAGGCCTGGTAAGTATTAGCCACCTCGGTATTGCCCTCGCGGGTTTCAGGAAGCTGACGGGCAGTAAGAATTGAACCGCGCGAAGGCACATCGTCCATTGCACCGTCAATGTGCCACAACAGCGAACCCTTCAGGTATTCCGCCGCACCGGGGTTGGTTTTTGGATCCAGAGAAATTTTAAAAACAGCCTGCTCGTTAAAGGTTACGAGATCACCCAAGGATTTCGCAAACTGCACCTGTTCTTCATCATCAAAATTAATTTCGCGAATGATCAGCACCCCACGCTCTTCAAGCAAATCGCGAATTTGAGAAGCGTATTTACCATTCAGGAAGTCCTCACGACTTGCCTGGAGTTCGGTACCGACCTTGGGTTTGAGCTCAATAGTCTTAAGTGTCATGTGCCACCTCGTGAGAAAAGCATTTATTAATATGGTGTAGCCAGTTCAGCCAATGGCCATATTGTAACCGATTTGAATTAGCCAATGGCATTGCGATATATCGATAAATAGCCGTATATACATGTCACATTGTTAATATTTCAAAGTATTGAACATCACGCCGCAAAACACCCTAGCTAACCACGTTTTGATGGACAATGGAGCCTACCGATATGAAACAAACTTGAACCAAATGTCGCATTTCCCTGAACAGGCGTTCAGGACTATTCAGCGCCCTCCAAAACCGCCAGTTGGCGATCATGCCAATGCGCGAGACTCAGCAATGCCAATATCGCCCCAAAAAGCGCAAGCGCCATATCCGATTGGGTATCCCAGACGTAGCCCTGGGTACCGAGAAACGCCTCTGCATCCTCACCGGAAAGCAGGGCCACCCACCACTCTATCAGCTCGTAACATGCGCTAAAGGCCAGCGCGAAACACACCGTCAAGAAATGAAGCCAGGCTCGGCCCGACACCACCTGTTTACGCAGCAGAATTTCTCTGGCCAGCAAGGCCGGTACAAAGCCCTGAAAAAAATGTCCGACCTTGTCGTAATTATTTCGCTGAGAGCCGAACAGGTCATCGAAAAGTGGCACCTCTGCATAGGTATAGTGCCCCCCAACCATCAATACAATGCAATGGCACAGTATCAAGCCGTAAAGCAGTGGTGTGAGGCGGAAGCGCTCATAGCTTGCCCACAACAGCACTGCGCCAACCAAGGCGGGAAACACCTCCAGAATCCAGGTGAAATAGTCCTTGGGGGCAACCCCAGACCAAATCAACACCAGGAGATAAATTGACACCCATAGTATCTTGTAAATAAGCACCTCCCCGACAAGCGCACAGCGTGTTCATTGATGTGATCTACTCACCATGCAGATCAGTATAATGAGTAATATACTGGTACTAAAGCCAACTCATCTCGGGGTTACTATGAAATCGATAACATCCTTTCTCGCCACAGCACTGCTGGTGACCGGGGGCCTACTGGGCAGTACCGCCTATGCAGACGCCTGGGAATGCCCCCCTTCGCTGAAACAATCAATGCCGACCCTGGAAGCGGGCAAGCTGGACCTCTGCCAGACCATCAAATCCGCCAAAGCCGTCCTGATCGTCAATACCGCAAGCATGTGTGGTTTTACACCCCAGTTTGAAGGACTTGAGGCACTCTACGAGGAATACAAGGATCGCGGACTGGTGATTATGGGCGTGCCCACCGCCGACTTTGGCAACCAGGAGTACGACGACGCCAAACAGACTTCGAAGGTTTGCCATGCCAACTACGGCGTGACCTTCCCGATGTTCAGAAAGGCCTGTGTGCGCTGCGATAATCCGCACCCGCTTCTGGCACTGGCGGAGGACGCCAGCGGCACCCGCGCCAAATGGAACTTCTACAAATTCCTGTTGAATCCCGAAACCGGCGAAGCGGAATCCTTCATGTCGATGACCAAGCCTGAATCGAAGAGTATCAAGCGCGCAATTGAAGCGATGCTGAATTGAGGTAGCAAGGCGGGGGCCTCAGCGCCCCCGCTTTTCCATACGATGTAAAAAGGTCTCCATCACCGCCAGGTACAGTCCGTCTTTCATATACTTATCCTCCACCCCGGCATCGATACTGGGATTGTCATTAACCTCAATCACCACCACGCGATCGTCTTTCTGCTTCAGGTCCACTCCGTAAAAGCCGTTTCCAATCAAACGACACGCTTTAACCGCCGCATCGATAACCTTGCGTGGCACTTCGTATGTCGGGATGGTGTCGAAGCCCCCCGACCGGCTCCCACCTCCTGTGCCATGTTTATAAATTTGCCAATGATTGTTGACCATGTAATACCGGCAAGCGTACAAGGGGCGCCCATCGAGGATCCCAATACGCCAATCGTAGTCGGTATACATAAATTCTTGAGCAAGTAATAGCGCCGATTTTTCCAGCAACCGGTCGCTTTCCAACTTCAGTTCATCGGCATCTTTAACCTTGACCACCCCGCGGGAAAACGATCCGTCCGGTACTTTCAGCACCAGTGGAAAGCCCAGTTCACTCTCCAGACGCTCGACCTCACCTTCCTTACCGGCTCGAAGAAATTCCGTACGCGGAATGGGGACCTTATTGCGAAGCAGCAAATCGGCGAGGAAGATTTTATTGGTGCAACGCAGAATGGAATTCGAGTCATCGATTACCACCAAGCCTTCTGCCTCGGCCTTTTTGGCAAACCGAAAAGTATGGTGGTCCACTGACGTGGTTTCGCGAATAAACAAACCGTCGTACTCGGCCAGACGGGAGTAGTCCTTCTTACCGACGCGCTCGGCACAGATGCCCAACTGTTCCGCCGCACGAACAAACTTGCGCAGCGCCATTTCATTGCTCGGCGGCAGTTTCTCATTGGGGTCAACCAGTATCGCCAGATCATAGCGGTAATGTTTGCGGGCCTTGGGAGCCCGCCACATTTTACTGCTATAGGCTTCAAAGCTCCGTGCAAAACCCTCCTGCTCCTCAGCCTGACGCAGGTTTTTAAGGCCCACTGCCTGAATTTTCCCTATTCGCCAGCCACCCTTGTATTGTAGGGTCACCTCCAGAATGGGAACCGGGAAGCGCTCAAAGACCTCGCGACACAAAGCCTGGTAACGCTCTTCCAAACAATCGCCAAACCAGGTGCAAAACTTGACCTTCTGCCCCTCGTCAACCGCTGGCAGTACCGCAAGAGCCTGATCCAGCCCCTGCCACTGAATTGACGATACCGATCTTTTGGAAAGTTCGCTCAGGGTTCTTACCGAAGGCAGGACATTGTGGCCACGCGCCTCCGCAAGTAGGGAGCAGTAGTAACCCGTCCCCAAATAACGGTAGGAGCGACACAGATTAATCAATCGCACCCGCTCCGTCTTTTCACCCATGCCGGCGCTGAGCAGATAGTCGTCAAAACTGATGACATCCCGACTCGGGTAATAGGGAGACCAGTCTTTTAGTTCATCCAGTACGACAAAGAAACGCGACATCCAACGGCCCTCAGGCAGCAGCGGCGAGCCCAAAACGGGCCCGCCAATGGCGGCATTCTGGGGCTAAATATTTCCACGAACAAGATATTGTTTTGAGTAAATAATGCGCAGTATGATTCGCCCTAACGACGGTGCCATTTCGGCCACCGGCAGCACGTGGGTGACGCCTACGGGGTGCTGCCACTTGAGTGTAAAACCATGAACCTACGATCTCCCCGGCATCAGAACACTCCGCGTTTTGACCCCGCCGAACCGTCGGACATCGAACCGCTACTCAACCTGGAACACCGTTGCTTCACCAGCGACCGTCTGTCAGCCAGAAGCTTTCGAAACCTGATCAAACCGGGCCCCCATCTCTTGATCACCATGAAGATGAACGAACAGGTCGTGGGTTACAGTCTGTTGTTGTTTCGCCGGGGCACCTGCCTCGCTCGCCTCTACTCAATCGCCATCGATCCTGACTGGCGCGGCCTCGGTCTGGCGCAACAGTTACTCCTCGAGTCCGAGGCTCAGGCAAAAAGCCGTGACGCTGTGTTTTTGCGGCTGGAAGTCCGGGAAGACAATCCAGCGGCCATCTCACTGTATACCCAACAGGCCTATCGTCAGTTTGATACGGTGGACGACTACTACGAAGACGGCGCCCGGGCACTGCGTTTTGAAAAACGTCTGAGTCGCAACGCCGAAGTGCGCGCCACCCTGGCACCGGCGTATTACGCCCAAACCACCGAATTCACCTGCGGGCCCGCCGCATTGATGATGGCAATGCATGCACTGCGGCCTGACTATGACATGAGCCGTCAGGAAGAACTGCAAATCTGGCGGGAAGCAACCACCATATTCATGACCAGTGGGCACGGCGGCTGCTCGCCCCACGGACTGGCATTATCAGCTTTGAAACGCGGTTTTCAACCCAGTTTATATATCAACACTGAAACCACTCCCTTTCGCGACAGTGTCCGCCAGCCCGCCAAACGCGAAGTCATGGATCTGGTGCACGAAGACTTTCTTCGTCAGCTGGAAGACTATAACGCCTGCATCGAACTCAATCCGCTGGGGGCCGCGCAACTGCGCCAGCTACTGGACAAACACGACCACATCATTGCCCTGATCAGTACCTGGGCACTGGACCGCAATCGCGCGCCACACTGGGTGTATATTCGCCGCAGTGACGAGCATTACGTGTATATCAATGATCCTGACAACAGCAGCGACAAATGGCCATCCGACAGCGATTACCGGCATGTTCCTATCAAACTGGATGCCTTTATCGCGATGGCCAGTTTCGGTCGCCAGCGACTGCGCTGCCTGCTGGTGATCAATAATGCCGAGCAAGGGAAGGGAGAGCCATGACACCACCAACACCGACCGACGCAAAATATCGTCAGACTCTGCGCGAACTTTCTGACGAACTGATCGCCGTACAAAAACCCATCCTGATTCTCGATTCGATCAAATGGCCGCAGCACATTGAGACACGCTTTTTTGAACAGGGCGGCAAGCACCTCCCCGAGATTGATTCAGGCTACTATCAGCGCAATAATCCGATCAGCTTTAGCCCTGACACAAAACGTCAGGAATTGAGCGCACTTAAACAAAAAATCATCCAGCGACTCGGTCAAACCGACCCGCTGGGTCAAATTCTGCTGACCAACGTAGATCAGTACCTTGTCGTTGTCGAATTAATTGCGCAGCGCGGCACGCCGGCATTTTTAGCGGCCAGCCGCGAGCTCTACGGCTCCGCACAAGACCATCTTCGCGGCGACCAGACACCGCTGATCGAAATGGGTAAACGTCT
>JBFEVY010000416.1:0-2193 GCA_041546665.1 Spongiibacteraceae bacterium
ACGGTGTCGAAGCCATACAGATTCGCCAGCTGGGCGACCTATTGACCAGCGATGAGGATACGTCGGACATTGAGGGAGGCTGAGCTTCCCTACTACTTCACCTGATTGCGACCCGCCGCTTTGGCGGCGTACAGGGCCTTATCCGCGCGTTCAATGGAGTCCTCTACCGGAACGGTCGGGTCGAGCATTGTCACACCAAACGATGCGGTAACATGCAATTTCTGCCTGCCGCCATCAATGAGAATATCCTCTTCCTCAACGGCAGCGCGCATACGCTCCGCAGCTTGGTAGGCCTGATCAACTGTCATCCCTGGCAAGCTGATTAAAAACTCCTCCCCACCGTAGCGATAAATTCGATCATAGGGGCGAATCAAACCCTGCAAGCAGCTAACCAGCGTCACCAGCACGGTGTCTCCGGCGGGGTGCCCGTATTGGTCATTAACACTTTTAAAATGATCAAGATCCATCATCACCAAGGCGGTGGCCTGCACCTCCCTGCGCGCCAGGGCGTGTTGCTCACGAAGCTCCGAGAGTAAGGTCGCACGAGTCCTGGCCCCCGTGAGGGAATCGCGATTCTGGACCATTTCGACCAATTCCTGACGCAGCGCATGAAATTCCAAACGCATTTTGTCCAACACATTGTCAAATTGATCGAAATCACTGGCGGCCACGGGCAACTCATCAGCCACCCGTTGCAGCAATTTTCGTGCGCAGTTGTGCATTTCTTCGTGGGCCCGCCCCAGTGAAATATACGCCGGGTGGCCATTGAGAAAGGTACTGTTCAACGTTTCATACCACTGCCCAAAACGACAGCGTTCATGGGCGTCAGGCCGAAGGTCAGCAATATCCGGTGGCACATGTAGCACCAGAACACGCAGCACACTCTTATACCACTGCTCGTGGTTGTATAGCGCCTGATCCAGCTGAGCTACAGCGGACTGCAACTGCTGACTAGTAAAGACACTCACCCCCGGGACCTCCAAAGATTTGGGTAGTATGGTAAGTGTAGACGTTTTTTTTATCTGTGCTTGTCGCCGCATCACAATTTGGTTCTCCGCCGCACCCTCTATAGAACATCGTCACGGCCTCCAGGCCGCAGCAAATATTCATTTGTCATGGGATGACCTTAATGGCGGCATTTTCAACGCTCAAGATAGAGATTACCCGTATATCGCGGAAACAACTGCGACGACAGGGAGTGATCTGTGAATACACCAACACGCCGAAGACGCGAATAGTACTCAGGCCAATTAGGCGCTGGCGCGAAATCCAGCTTGCGAGCCCCCACCTCGACGAGGGGAAGCGGCGTCGGAGGTGTCGCCACCCAACTCAAACCCCGATACCATCTGGTTGAGTTCTTTGGCCTGGGCAGCCAGCTCCTCAGCCGCGCTTGAGGACTCTTCGGAATCCGCCGCCGAGCGCTGTACTACCTCATCCATATCCTTCATGGCTTTATTGATTTCATCAATACCCTTGGCCTGCGCCTCGCTAGCACCGTTGATCTCGGTCACGATATCGGTGACCTTGCTGATCGAGTCCATAATATTGCCAAAACGACTATTCACCTCCGCCGAAAGCGCACCGCCATTTTCCGCAGACTCTGCACTTTGAGCGATAAGCGCTTCTGTTGTGGTTGCGGCTTCTTTAGCACGGAGGGCTAGATTTCTCACCTCTTCTGCCACCACGGCGAAACTGCGGCCCGCCTCCCCGGCACGCGCCGCCTCAACCGCCGCATTCAAGGCAAGTAAATTGGTTTGAAAAGCGATCTGATTGATATCGTTGATAATGGCGCCGGTGTCCTTCGCCGCCTTTTTGATTTGGTCCATGGCTTCCAGCATCTTGCTCATGGTCGCGGTACCACTTTGCGCCAAGCCCTGCGTGTCTTCAGACAGGGTCTTCGCCTGACGGGTACTATCAACATTTTGTTTCGTTTGATCGGCCAGCAACACCAGAGAGCGCCCGGTCTGCTCTAGGGCCGCTGCTTGACGCGAGGCTCCCATCGCAACCGAATGACTGCTATCCGCAATCAGGCCAGCCGCTGCCGCCACCTGCTCCGAAGCCTCGGAAACATGCCCCATTGATTCGCGCAGCTGTGAAACGGCGAGATTTACGAAGCCTTTTAATTCATCAAAACGCCCTTGATATTGCCCTTCAACACGCTGCGATAACACATTATTTGCCACCGCCTGCATC
>JBFEVY010000259.1:0-5229 GCA_041546665.1 Spongiibacteraceae bacterium
CGGTGAACATCGCCGTGCCGTTCAGCGGCTCCATGGTGGCGTGTTCGCAAAACGGCGTGCGATAGGTCGCTTCGATAGTTTGCGCCGCCTTAACGGCGCTGACATCACCGGCCTTGGTCAGAGGTGTTCCCGCCCAGCGATCCAACACCCGGTCCTGGCGCTCGTGCATTAATTCATTTGACGTCCAAAACGCGCCCAGGCCGTTGTCCCATTCAACCGGCAGGGCATCGAGCGCTTTCTTGGCCTGCCAATAGTGGTCGGCGATCACGGCCACACCGCTGCGGCCTTCCGAACCCTCAAAACCAAAGGTCGGGTCCGCCTGCACTGGCGAGCCGGGGCTGGCCGCCGGGTCGATAACAACCACCGCTTTAACCCCCGGCATGCGCAGCACGGCCTCGGGGTCGTGGCTCTTCAAGATTCCACCCTGCACCGGCGCCTGCAGCAATGCGGCATGAACCATCCCCGGCAGTTTTACATCGATGCCGTACTCCGCACTACCCTGCACCACCTTGGGCAATTGCAGCTTGTGGGGTTTGGCCTTGCCAATCAGCCGCCACTCGCTCTGGGGCTTCAAACCGGGCTCTTCGGCCAGCTCGACCTTTGCCGCGTCCGCCGCCACCTCGCCGAAGCGCAATGTGCGGCCACTGGGCGTGTGGGTCAGCACACTGTTGCGGGCTTCAACTTCCGCTACCGGTACTCCCCAGCGCGTGGCCGCAGCCTGCTTGAGCCGCTCCCGTGCGCTGGCGCCCAGTTGCAGGGTGTAGGGCATTCGCTCATGGTCAGTACTGTGGCCGCCGAAGAAAGGCTGCAGGCCAACCGCGTAGCTGCCGGGCGCCTTGTATTCCCGGCTAAAGGACGCGAACTCGACTTTGACGTTGTCCCAGGCACACTCGAGTTCCTCGGCAATATTCATCGCCTGCTGGGTGGTCGCACCATTGCCGATTTCCGGCGTGGGAACCGTGACAATAACCGTGTCATCCGCCTGGATAGTCAGCCAGGGCGACAGTTCACTGGACTGGGCACCGCCGCTAGCGGCCGCCTCCGCCCGGGCGGGCAACAATTGCAGGGACATGCCCCCGGCCACAACCGCGGTAGAGATCAAAAACTTGCGGCGGGAAATCTGTACCTGGCTCATGCGTTGACCTCCTGCGCCGCGCGATGGATGGCCGCGCGAATCCGCGGGTAAGTACCGCAGCGACAGATATTGGAAATATGCGCATCAATCTCGTCGTCGGTGGGGTTCGGGATACGCTTGAGCAAATCAGCAGCAGCCATGAGCACCCCAGCCTGGCAGTAACCACACTGGGGCACATTCAGCTCCACCCACAGCTTTTGCAAAATATGGTCGCCGGAATCAGACAGGCCCTCAATGGTGGTGACATCCGCGCCATCCACTGCCTGAACCGGGATCTGGCAGGAGCGCATAGCGTTGCCGTTAAAGTGAACCGTACAGGCGCCGCACATCCCCACACCACAACCGAATTTGGTTCCGGTCATATTCAAATGATCGCGCAAGGTCCAAAGCAGCGGCGTGCTGGGATCGATATCCAGCGTTTGTGCTTGGCCGTTGACCGTAAAGGTAATCTTGCTCATTGTATTCCCGCCCTCGACTTGGCCAGCGCTTCAAAATCCGCGTTCATATTTGCCAGTTTTTCATCGGTGATCGCTTCCCGGTCAAACTTCTGCATAAACGACAGCGTAAAACCGCGCCCCTGATCAATGCGGGGGTCCTGGGAAAAGCCCGGTAAGTATTTATCGACAATAGCCCGCGCCTCAGGGTCGTCTAACAAAACCCCAACCAGCGTGGAACTGGTGGTGTAAACAACAACGCTGGAGCCTTCTAGCTCTGTCAGCTCGGCGTCGATTGCCGCCAGCTTGGCGTCGGTGATCAAGTCAGGAAAGAAAGGCTGAACATCAATCAGCGTCAGGGGCCGCGCCACCGCAATTTGGCGACTGTCGGTAAAGCCAGGAATATGCCGGTCCAGCACGTCACGCGCCTCATCAAAGTCCAGCAGCGCGCCAATATCAGATTCCGCAACAGAGTATGAGACACCTGGCAGAGTCACCGCGGGCCCCGGAGGTGGCGGCATGAAGTTAAACCACGCTACCGCCAGTGCGGCCGCCAAAACCACCACACCACCAGCGATAAAAGAGAGTTTCCGTCGGGTCATAGACTAGCACTCGTTAGGGATTATTATCTCGTTAGTATACATCGATGTTGATTATAAACAACATCGCAACAAGGTGGTCGGCGCCCTGCTTCCCGCCGGCGTTATGTGTCCGATACAAATTGATGTCAATTTACGGCGCGAATTATATGGGATGTCCACCTCCCCCTCAAGCACCCCCTCCGATGGCGAGTCAGCACGAACAAAAGCGTTCGGTCTTTGCGCCAGAACAAAACCTTTTGGTCTCTGTCTATTAAGCTAGACTAAAGCTTGGGTTGAACGAGAGCGATACTCACGATGGAATTCAAAGACTACTACCAGATTCTCGGCCTGAATTACGACGCGGGCGCCGACGACATTAAAAAGGCCTATCGCAAGCTGGCCAGGAAGTACCACCCCGACGTCAGCAAGGAGGCCGGGGCGGAAGACAAATTTAAAGAGGTCTCCGAGGCTTACGAAGTGCTAAAAGACCCGGAAAAGCGCGCCGAGTATGACCAGCTGCGAACCATGGGCGCCAGAGCCAGCGATGGCAGCTTCCGCCCACCACCCGGCTGGGAGTCCGCCGCCCACTTCAATGACGGTGGATTTACCCAAGCGGATGCCTCCAGCTTCAGCGACTTTTTTGAACAAATCTTCGGTCGCGGCGGCAGCGCGCACCGCACCTACCGGGGCAATCACCAAACCAGCTTCCGCATGCGCGGTGAAGACATTCATCTGCGGCTGCCGCTGTTTTTAGAGGAAGCCTACGCTGGTGGCGAAAAATCCATTCAGTACCAGGTACCAATGGTGGACGAGCACGACCTGGTCAGCCATCGGCCCAAGACCCTAAAAATCACCATTCCGCCGGGAATCGGCAACGGCCAGCACCTGCGCCTCAAAGGCCAGGGCGCGCCGGGGGTTGGCGGCGGCCAGAACGGCGACCTGCTTATTGAAATTCAACTGGCAACACATCCCGTCTATCAGGTCGATGGCAAGAACCTGTTAATGCAGTTGCCAGTCAGCCCCTGGGAAGCGGCACTGGGAGGCAATATCGTAGTCCCCACCCTGTCGGGGAAAATCAGCCTGACCATACCGCCAAACAGCAACGAAACCACCAAGCTGAGAATGAAGGGCAAAGGCATGCCAGGCAAAACTCCGGGGGACCTCATCGTTGCCCTGAAAATAGTGATGCCCAAACAGCAAACCGAACGCGGCAAGCAACTCTTTGAAGCGCTGAAACAGGAACTGGACTTCAACCCGCGCGTAGAACTGGAGAAACCCTAGGCATGGAAACGTTAACGATTGAAATACTGGAGAACTCCGCCACCTACAGTCTGCGGGAAGTGTGCGAGCGCAACGGCATGCGCGCTGAACAGGTGATTGAATTTGTCGACTTCGGCATCGCCGAACCCGAGGGGGAATCCTACCGGGAGTGGAGCTTCACACCCGCGCAATTGTTTCGTCTGCACCGCGCCCTGCGCTTACAACGCGACCTGGAACTTAACCTGCCAGGGCTCGCCCTAGCACTGGATTTACTTGAAGAAGTCGACAGTCTGCGCAGCGAAGTATTGTCGCTGCGGGAGCGGGTGGAATAACGCCACAAAGATATAGGCACTCTCACCACATAGATCAAACCAAAAAGAGTGCTAGGTCAGCCGAAGCCGGCCTAAATGCGCCAGGCCGGCTTAGCGGTAGACCCTATTCCTCAAAATTGTAATCCAGACCGTACTCCGCACTGGCCTCACCGCTACCATCACTCGAAAAAATGTGTATGTAGTACCGACCAGGTGACAGCTCAACAGAAAGGTTACACTCGCCGTCGCCCAGACTACCGTCATCCAGGGCCACACTGGCTCCATCATAAGTTATGATTTCGCAAACCGGTGAAAACGACGAATTAAAGGACGCAAGCTCTATCGTACCCGGAATTGTTGTATCAAAATTCCAGGCATATCTGTCTTGAAGGTTTCCATAAACCGTACCGAACGCCGAAGCATCGAAAGCGAAATCACGAAGCGGCTTATCACTGATTCCAATTTGATTGCATTTATCCCCGAGCGTTTTCCCCATCGCTGCCTCGACGTATAATTCCTCGGGGCGTTGTTCAATCGTCTCACCTGTGAAGGTTTCGTTGTAAACCGAATCTACAAAGCAGCCATCAATTACACTTACAATGTCGAAAAAGGTCTCTCCAGGGGAATAGCCCCAGGTAGAGTCCCGAGCTACATAATTAACCTCTACAGCAGGATAGCCATTGATATCCTCCCGTAAATCGCCAAGTTCATAAGAAAATATAACGCCACCGTCAAAGGACAAATCACCTGAACAGTCACTGTTTTCGGCCCTGTAGGCGCTAATGGTGAACCTGTCATTTGTAATCTCGTACTCCCATAAAAAGGAATTTTCGAAACAGCGAGACCAGATTCCCTGCATTGCGTTATGGATAGAGGGCTCTACCAATTCGCTACCATCATCCCCCTCGCTACCACCTCCACTCCCCCCACCACAGGCGGAGACAAGCATCGGTGTGATAACAAAGAAAGAGATTAGGCGGATGAAACGACACGCGGAAAAACAACTCATAGCAAGTCCTTGCTTTACAACGGGTGGAATTCTTCCTTTCAGGCACACAATGTGCCTACTCCCAGGAAACATAAGGACAAAATATCAGACACCCCTACATGTGATCAATATCACACTTTAATCAAGAAGAGAAAATGACAAGACTCTAGCGACAGTCCCTATTTTTTCCGAAATGGAGAGAGCCACTCTTTGTGAAATATCCGGAATAGCTAGGAAATGAGTGTACAACACCGCCATGGAGCCGAGGAACCCTAGTTCTATTAACGCCCAGTCAGCATCCTTTCCTGAAATTGGATCAGTGGTTCGGGTTGCTCGCGGTCTTTCATGTCTCGAATAACGCCCTCGACATCATAATTGACATGCGCAAACTCAATCGTCTTTTCTGAGGAGTCGTAGATGCAATAGCTCGCGCCGGGGACACCATTTCGAGGTTGTCCAACCGAGCCCGGACAAACCAGATAATAACTGCCATCAAGAAGCTGGTGCCGAGCCTCCGCCC
>JBFEVY010000049.1:0-14742 GCA_041546665.1 Spongiibacteraceae bacterium
GGGCTCGGCCCTGGTCTCCGGCTCCGCTTTTGCCGGAGCCATTCTGTCCGCCACCCTGGTGTTCAGCCTCGCCAATGGCGGCGGCAGCTGGACTCCCACCCGACTGCTGCTGACCGGGGTGATTATTTCGTCCGGCTGGACCGCCGTGGTCACATTTATGCTCGCCGTCGGCCCCACCGAAAAGCTGCCTGGCATGCTCTACTGGCTGATGGGCGACCTGGCCTATGCGCGCTCACCCTGGCCGGCCCTCACCGTGCTGATTCTGATCTTTGCTCTGCTGATGCCCTTTGGCCGCAGCCTCAATGTACTGGCCCGCGGCCCCCTGCAGGCCGCCGCACTGGGCGTCCCCGTTAAACAGATGGAATGGGCGATTTACCTCGCCGCCAGCCTGCTGACCGCCTTTGCCGTTACCACCGCCGGCAGTATTGGCTTTGTCGGTCTGATCGTGCCGCATATGCTGCGCCTGGTGCTGGGCAACGACCAGCGTATTATCCTGCCCTGTTCAGCCCTGGCCGGTGGCAGCCTGCTCACTCTGGCCGATACCCTGGCCCGCAGCATCATTGCCCCTGAGCAATTGCCTGCCGGGGTGATTACCGCCCTGCTCGGCGTGCCCAGTTTTCTTTACCTGCTGCACAGGAGCCGCTGATGGCCGAGCTCCGCGCTGACAATCTGCTTATCGACATTCCCGGCCGGGCCAATGGCAGTCCGCTCTCCTTCAGCATCCAACCCGGCGATGTCTGGGGGGTATTGGGGCCAAACGGCGCAGGCAAATCCACCCTGCTGCATACCTTGGCGGGCCTGCGTAAACCCCGAGCAGGCCAGGTAACGCTCAACCAGGCCGCGCTGAACCAGCTGCGGCGCAAACACGTGGCCCAGCACCTCGCGGTGGTCTTTCAGGAACGCCAGGACGGCTTTCCCGGCACGGTTCTGGAAACCGCCATGATCGGCCGCCACCCCTTTCTCGCTCCCTGGGACGTGGAAACCGCCGAGGATCTTCAGCTGTCTGAGCAGGCACTGGCAGAACTGGAACTGACGGCGCTGCAACACCGCCTGGTCAGCACCCTGTCCGGCGGCGAGCGCCAACGCCTGGCAATTGCCACCGCGCTGTGCCAAACCCCTAAAATTCTGCTGGCCGACGAGCCTAGCAACCACCTCGACCTACACCATCAGGTGAGCGTGATGAACCTTATCCAGCAGCGTGCCAAACAGGGTTGCGGCGTGCTGCTATGCCTGCACGACCTCAACCTGGCGGCGCGCTACTGCAATAAACTGCTGCTGCTGTTTCCCAACGGCGAGGCCTGCTGGGGCGACGCCGCGACCATGTTAATTCCCGAAGTACTGGAACGGCTGTACCAGCAAACACTGGTCTCGGTCGAAGCTGAAGGACAGCGCTTTTTTCTGCCTGTGAACCGCAATCAGTCATGAGCCAACACGCCTTCAGTCGCGGTGAAATAGACGCGGTCTACCGAGCCATTGCCGAGCGGCGCGATATGCGCCATTTCACTGGCGGAGAAGTGGACGAGCATACGCTGCTGCGCCTACTCGGCGCCGCTAACCAGGCCCCCAGCGTCGGCCTGATGCAACCCTGGCGCTTTATTCGCATTACCGAGACTGCCCTTCGCGACGCCCTCTACGACCTGGTACAAGAGGAGCGACAACACACCGCCCAGGCACTGGCCGATCGCGAAGCCGACTTTTTGCGCCTAAAAGTCGAAGGCATAAAACAATGTGCCGAACTGCTTGTAGTCGCCTTGATGGACAAGCGGGAGGCGCATATTTTTGGCCGCCGCACACTGCCTGAAATGGATCTGGCCTCCGCAGCCTGCGCCATCCAGAATCTGTGGCTGGCAGCCCGGGCCGAGGGCCTGGGTCTGGGCTGGGTCTCGCTGTTCGAGCCCGAAGAGCTGAAACAACTATTGAATATGCCGGCTGGCAGCCAGCCGATTGCCATATTGTGCCTCGGCCCGGTGGCGGAGTTTTACCCCCGCCCAATGTTGGAAATCGAAGCCTGGGCGCAGCGGCAAAACCTCGATCAACTGCTGATGCACAACGGCTGGCAAGACTCAGCAACGAGCCACAATGAATAAGGGTGAAACCGTTTTGGCAAAAACATTGATGGTGCAGGGCTGCACCTCCGACGCTGGCAAAAGCATCATGGTGGCGGGCTTGTGCCGCGTACTGAAACGCCGCGGCCTCAGTGTTGCGCCCTTTAAACCCCAAAATATGGCGCTGAACAGTGCCGTTACGCCAGAGGGCGGAGAGATCGGGCGCGCCCAGGCCGTGCAGGCAAAGGCCTGTGGACTCGCACCCCACACGGATATGAATCCGGTACTGCTAAAGCCCAATAGCGACAGCGGCGCCCAGGTCATTATCCACGGCCAGGCGCTAAGCAATATGGAAGCCGCGGATTACCACGACTATAAAAAACGCGCCATGAATGCCGTGTTGGAATCTCACCAACGCTTATCACAACAATACGAGTGGATTGTTGTCGAGGGCGCGGGCAGCCCCGCAGAAATCAATCTTCGCGAAGGGGATATTGCCAATATGGGCTTTGCCGAGGCCGTCGATTGCCCGGTCATTCTGGTTGCCGATATCGACCGCGGCGGCGTTTTCGCCCATTTTATCGGCACTCTGGCACTGCTTTCCGAGACCGAGCAGGCGCGAACCCGAGGCTTTATCGTCAACCGCTTTCGCGGCGACATCGGCCTTCTGCAACCGGGGCTGGACTGGCTGAAGCAACGCAGCGGCAAACCGGTACTCGGCGTTGTGCCCTATCTTCACGATCTGCATATCGAGGCCGAAGACGCACTGAATCCCCAACAAACTGTTACCGAGGCACAACTCAAAGTTGTGATACCGGTCTTGTCGCGGATCAGCAACCACACCGACTTTGACGCGCTACGGCAGGAGCCCGGCGTCGACCTGATCTTTGTCGGTAAGGGCAAGCCGCTGCCGCCCAGTGATCTGATCATTCTTCCCGGCACCAAGAATACCCGCAGCGACCTGGCCTTTCTGCGCAGCAACGGCTGGGACCGCGATATCGCCAGGCACCTGCGCTATGGCGGCAAACTCATGGGCATCTGCGGCGGCTTTCAAATGCTCGGCAGCGCCGTCCATGACCCCGAGGGAATCGAGTCAGAAGCCGGCAGTAGCGCGGGGCTGGCTTACCTGAATTTTGAAACCACCTTAAAGCCCGGCAAAACGCTGCGCCGGGTGAGTGGCCGTTTTATCGACTCGGGAGCGGCGCTAACAGGTTATGAAATTCACGCCGGCCACAGCACCGGCCCGGCCCTCGACATGCCACTGCTCGATCTGGAAGGTCACTGTGATGGCGCACTAAGTGATGACGGGAAAATACTGGGCAGCTATGTGCACGGGATATTTGATCACGGCGAGGCCCGCCAACAACTGTTAACCTGGGCCGGCGCGCAGGAAGAATCAAATCTGGATTACGATGGCCTCATTGAGGCCAATCTGGAAAGACTGGCCGATACCCTTGAGCAGCATTTGGATATCGACCAGATCCTCTCTTTATAGCTCGTTGAGCCCGGCAAGGGCATCGAGCAGCGGTGTAAGAATCACACTGTCGAGGATATTGATCACCGGCGCCAAAGCCGCAATCAAGGTGTTATCCAGCTGATAGGTCACTTCGCGCACCACCGCCAATAAGGTAGAACTGAGGAAGGCCGGCCCCATTCCGATAGCATCCGTCACTTCGGCAGGTGCGTACTCCTGAATGGGAATGACCTTGACCAGCAAGTTATTTAGCAGGTCATCAACCGTAGAGGTCAGTACCTGGCCGAGCTCGCTGGTATCGGTGTGGCCCACAGAATCCACTACCCGGCTAACATCGAAAAGCAGCTCTGACAAAAGACTAAAGGCGCCACCCAGTACCGGCACCATGCCGGTCTCCTCTTCAATCGCGTCAACCACGTTTTGAATATTCAGCGCCAGGGCATTTACCGCATCGGTCACCGCGGTGAGATCACCGGGCTCCGCCTCGGTCTCGCCATCGCCGCTACCAAAGTTGGCAAAAATACCTTCCAGTTGATCAAGCGGTGCCGGCAGGCTGGTCCCGTCTTCACTGGATACCGCAGACTGCAAGCTTTGCAGCGCGTACAACAGGGCCTGACCGGCCCGGGCAGCACCCGCAGCGGCCAGCTCAGGGTTTTGCTCAGTCGCACTGAGCTGAATACCGTTGATCAACGAATCGACCACTTCGAGCAAGGCATTAGTCGATTCTCCCAGTGCAAGGAGCACTTTCGCAGCGTTTTCGTCAGGCAGGTTTTCCGCCAGTGTCGCAACACCTGCAGCAAACTGCGTCTGCACAGGGTCGAGATTGCCCGACTCACTGTACAGGTCAAATTCGCCGTCCATCTCCAGCGGACTGCTGAACGCATTACTGTCAGGCAAACCCACCGCAAGACGCTGGGTCATGCTGCGTCGGTAAGCTGGCTGCGGAGCAGTCAGTGAACCCAGGCCAAGACTCTCGCTGTCTGGATCGACCTCGTAGGCTTCACCCACCATGGTGTCACCGCTTATCTCTACCCAAAAGAAACCGTAGCTATCGCCTTTTTCGTAGTACGCCGGGTTTTCATTGCGCCGCTCCAGGCTGCGGTGTTTGCTACCCGCACCGGAAACAATAAACTCGGTTTTCCCGCAATCTTCGGTTTCCATCAGCCATTGCAGGTCGTGGTCATGGCCAGTGAAAAAGAAGTCGGCATCGTCACAAAAGGTTTCTTCCGCAAACTGTTTATAGCGCTCCCCCGCCAGCACAGGTGCGAGAAATGACGGCACACCGTCGTAATTGCCGGCATTGCCGTGGGAACCATTGGACACATAGGGATGGTGCGCGACCACAATCTTCCACTTAGCCTGGCTGGCATCCACCGCCTCTTTCAACCACTGCGCCTGAACCAGGCCGTAGTTGTTGTAAGAGAAATTTTCATCGGCGTCTGGAAAGCCGCCGGCGATTTGCGAGGAATCGATAGCGAAGAATTCCACCAGCGGCGCACCACTGGTCTGCGAGCCCTTGGAGAAACGGTAGTAACGCTCAGGCATTTTCCAGCGATCCGTCATCCGCGGCGTTTCGGGGTGTTCAATATCGCGGTAGTGATAATCCACTTGGAAGTCACCCGCCGCATTGCCGGCACCATCACCGCCAAAAAAGCCGGTGTTGTCGTGGTTACCCAACACCATATAAAAGGGTAGCTCTACCGGCTCGAAGGGGATTTCAAACTTTTCTTCAAACTGGGGATCAAGCACGGAGTCCACACCGCTCTCGTAGATATTGTCCCCCAGGCCCAACACCAAATCACAACCGCGCACCTCGCAAACCCGGGCGATCGCGCGCCCCACTGCATAGGCACTATCGCCGGGGTTACCGCTGTCGCCAATCAGAATCATGCGCACTGTCTGGGTCTCGGAGCCGGACTGGGGCACCTCATTACTGCTTGAGTCTTCGCTATCGGTGTCATCAACATTGCTCGCCACTGACGAACCAGAGGACGAACCACCACAGGCGGTGAGGGCCATGGCGGAAATGAGAAAAGCGCTGCGTAAATACGTTTCTAGACGATTCATAATAATCTGTTACCTATCAAAAGCGCGGTCTTGAGACGGGAGCATCTTCGATGAGGTGACTATCACCCTCTTCGACTGCCATAACTTTCACTGTATCAGACTCTTCCCCTGAGCGATTTCGGTCACTGATGTCGGCGGCATAGTAGAACTCCGCCTGAGCACGCTGCCGTGTCACATCAATCAGAATAAAGCCCTTGTTAGTCAGGTCAGTGTATTTCATATGCGGGTTAACCACTGGCAATACGACCGACGCCAACTCTCCCAGACCATCGGGAAAGCCCGGTGACGTAATGCTGGTAGTGACGAATTCCACCCCCAGGGGGTCGTTCAACACATCGTTGGTCAACACACCACTGCTCTTGTAAATCTCATTGGCCCAGCTGGTGTGGATATCCCCAGTGAGTACCACCAGATTTTTAATACCCTGCTCCTCGACAAAATCGAGAATCTCTTCGCGCTCGCTGGGATAGCCGTCCCACTGGTCCATATTGATGGCAATCAGCGGACTGAAATCATTCGTGGGAATCTGCGGCAACAGGCGTTCTAGCTCCAGTATCTGCAACTGGGCAAACATTACCTGTTGACCGACAAACTTCCAGATACCCTGCGAAGTGGCCAGCTCGTTTTTAAACCAGTCCTTCTGGGTTTGTCCCAACAGATCGCGGTTTTCAAAGCGGGCTGGGTCAAGGGGGTTATCCAGCTGTTTTTCACGCCCTTCCAGACGGGTGTCGAGCATCATGAAATCTGCCAGATCGCCAAAGCTGAAGCTGCGGTAAATGCTGTCTTCGCTCGCGGTCGGCGGACGGATCGGCAGCCACTCGAAGTAAGCCTGGATGGCCTGCATCTTGCGCTCGAACCAATCGCCCTCACCTTCGTTGTGATTGTTTGCGCCATCCCGATAGGAGTTGTCGCAGGTTTCGTGGTCGTCCCAGATGGTTACGAAGGGATGCAGCGCATGAACAGCCTGTAAGTCCTGATCTTCCCGGTAAAGGCGGTAGCGGCGCCGATAATCGTCCAGCGTCAAAATTTCATAAGGCGGATCAAGGGGACGCTCGGCATGATCGCCGTATTCGCCATCGCCGTATTCATAAATGTAATCGCCCAGGTGCAGGACAAAATCCATATCGCTGCGGTTGGCCATCATCCGGTATACCGAGAAAAAGCCGTGGGGGTAGCTGCTACAGGAGCACACACCAAAGCGCAGCCGCTCGACGAACTGCCCTGGCAGCGGCAGCGTGCGCGCCCGCCCCACCGTCGACACCTGATCCGCCGTACTGAAGCGATACCAGTAGTGGCGGTCGGCCAGCAGACCCGCCGCATCAAATTTAATGGTGTAATCCCGCTCTGGCCCGGTGCTCAGCACCTCAGACAATACGAGCTGGGTAAAATTGGCGTCCTCCGCCACTTCACACAATATATTCACCGAGTCAGGCTGGCCCGCATCGGGCGTTGCCCGGGTCCATAAAATCACCCGATCATCCAGCGGGTCACCTGACGCCACACCGTGGCTAAACGACAGTCCATTGCTTAGTTGCGGGGATGCTGGGTTTCCGTTCCCATCCGATGGAGTTTCACTACCACTATTACCGCTGCCACCGCTACTGCTACCACAGGCGGTCAGCACCGGAACGGCCACTGCCGAGGAGGCAAGCACTTTAAGGAAAAGTCGACGATCCACGCGAGATTCTCTTGATTACTTAAGACAGGACTCAGTAATTTATAACACTTTTATTGCAAACGTATTTCAAAACCCGCCTTTGCCATTTTAATTTCAAATTTGCGAAAAATACCCGAAAGACCATTGATTTCACGATTCCTATCAGCTTATTGTGGGCGACGTTTTTTAAAAAATTAAGCCTATTTCGTATCGTTATAGTTTGAATTTTTCAAACTTATTGGCAGTACAACGCAAGCGACACCGAGGCTTTCGCAACACCACTTTCAGCATGTAACCGACTCAAGCCATGAAATATTTTTCCCTGTTTATCGCAACACTAAGCCTCCTGATCACCGCCTGCACGAGCAAACCTGATACGCCCAGCGACAAGCAAATCACGGAGATGGTCACCAAAAGTCTGTTTAATTTAGAGCGCCGCCTAGACCGCAAGCCGTTTTTTGAAATCACTGACATCAACATACTCAGCCGTCAGGGCGACGCCGAAAATGCCAGCGCCACTCTGGACATCACCCTGTCGTTTCCAGAAGACTTCCAAACCGTGGTCGAGCAGCGACACTTAAAACCGTTTAACCTCCGCTACCTGCAATACCAGAGCAGCTTCGGCAAGTTCAGCGCCGGAGACATTCAGGTTCATCACGCCGAGTACCAGTTCAGCCGGGACGGCGAAACCTGGCACATCACCGGCACCAAGAAACTGGCCCCCGCAACGCCAGGCAAACCTGACGCCGAATAATAATCAGCGGAATTTGCCCCCGGCAGCACAGACTGCCAAAATGCCGGTTTATATCTATACCCGGGGGTTGTATGCGTCGTCTTGTTTGTCTGATTTGCGTTTTCATGCTGAGCGCCTGCAGCCGTCCGGTCCCTTTCACCGAATATCTGGTTCAGCAGTTGTTAAACGAAAATCTATCCTCGCTGACCGACCACCCGGTGTTTGAGGTAAAAAAAATTGAAGTGCAGGATATTCAGGCGGGAGAAGACACCGGCAGTGCAACCACGGATATCGTCCTGGTGTTTCCAAAAAGTCTTGCAGAGGTCGCCGAGGCTCAGCAATTAAAGCCCGACAATATGATCTATATCCAGTACAAGGGCAGTTTTGGTGACTTCCTCGCCGGAGAAGTTCAGCGCCACCATGCCCGCTACCACTTCCAGCGGCGCGGCAAAAAATGGCGCGTTGTCGGCAGCGAGGCCCTCTCCCCGCCAGATGTCACCAAACCCTGAATCAAACGCCGTCAGGGAGCCCGGCAAAACGCGCAGTAAGCGTAGACGCCTTGCGGGTCGTTGAGCGATTGCAGTTGTTGCAGGGCATTGCGCTGCGCTGACAACCACGCTCCCACTTGCCCAACGGGACCGGATGTCGCCAGCAGGGGTAGCTTCGCCGCAATAATCTGGCCGCGGCCGATCAGAAACTCCATCAGCTCTTCTTCTGGACTCAGTGGGAGACGCAAAATCGTCGCCCGCTTACTGCTAAGCCCCGCCAGTTCCGCCGCCGCCGCTATGGCATCGCGCAGGCCACCAAGGCGGTCGACCAAGCCAAACTCAAGCGCATCCATACCCGTCCAGACACGGCCCTCGGCCACTTTGGCAACCTCATCAAGGGACTTTTCACGCCCCTCAGCAACAATGCCCAGGAAGCGTTGGTAGCCATTTTCGATACCCGCCTGCATGGCCCTTTCCAGCACTGGTGAAAGCGGACGGTCAATGCGCAGGGCGCCGGCAATCTCCGTGGTACCCACACCGTCGGTGTTGATACCAACGCTGTCGAGCAATTTATCAAAGGTGGGGAAGGCGCCGAAAATACCGATCGACCCGGTCAGGGTTGCCGGTGTCGCCCATACCTGATCCGCTCCGGAAGCGATCCAATAGCCCCCTGAAGCCGCTACACTGCCCATCGAGACAATCAGCGGTTTACCTGCTGCTTGCAGTGTCTCCAGCTCCTGGCGAATCACCTCCGACGCCATGGCTGAACCGCCACCGCTGTCAATGCGCAACACCACCGCCTTGATTGCTTCGTCCCTGGCAGCCTGTCGAATCAATCTTGCCAGAGAGTCACCGCCGATAGTCCCTGCGGGGCTCTCGCCGTCCACAATATTACCGCTGGCCATGATAATGCCAATACCGCCAGGACCACGCGGCAATTCCAGCGCGCGCTGAACGTAGAGATAGTCAAGAAAGTGCACCTGATTAAAATAACCATCGCGATCCACGCCCACGTCAGCGGCAAACCGCGCCCGCAACTGGGGGCGGCTCAGCACACCGTCCACCAGACCATAATCCAGCGCCGCCTGCTCGGCATCTCCGCCCCGTTCTATCAGAACCTTGTCGATCTGGTTACTGAATTCGTCAAATTGAGCCGCGCTGATCTGCCGGCGTTCAATTACCGTGCGCCGATACAGGTCCCACAGGGGGTCCAACCAGCCACGATTCGCTTCCCGCGCCGCTGAAGACATATCCTGGCGCATAAAGGGCTCAAGCGCAGACTTGAAGGTACCCACCCGAAACACATGGAAATCGATTTTCAGCCGATCCATGGCGTCGCGGACATAGTTGCGCATTACCGAAAAGCCTTCCAGGCCCACACCACCCATAGGCTCGATGTAGACTTCGTCGGCCTGAATCGCCAGCAGGTATTTGTCCTGATCATAGTAATCCGCTACCGCGACCACTTTTTTTCCCGATTCGCGAAAACGCGCTATCGCTTCCGCCAGTTCCAGGGTTTTACTGATACCGATGTGCTCCATGCCATGCAGGCGCAACAGCATTTCAGTAATTCTCGGATCTTTTCGCGCCCGATCAACCGCGTCGATCAAATCGATTAAACGTGTTTCCGCCGGCAAGCCACCAACCCCCAACTGGGCCAGGCCCTCTACTCCGGTGTACTGCTCAACAACCTGGCCCTCCGGCGCCAATACCAGCACAGCGCGCTCCGGCAACTCCAGCGGCGCTTCAAGCACCAGGAGGTAAACCATCATGCTAATAAAGAACAGAAACAGAAGATTGAGCGTCCAGCGGCGCAGCCCATCCAACACCGAGCCAATACCGCGAAACAGGCGTCTTACCACACCGGGCTTACTGCTACTCATTTAGTGCTCTCCTTCGGTCGTCAACTGCCCTTCCAGGGCCGCCGCTTTCGCCTTCCACGCCTGGGATTGCCAGCGAATGTATATCATCGCGCTGCAAAACAGGATAACAATCATCGCCAACTCAAGATAATTGATCCAAATTGCCAGGGGCGACATCGACTCGGTTACGGCTGAAATAAAGTAGCCCAGGCAGACAAAGCACAACCACGCCAACCCACGCAAACTGACCTTAAACACCGCCCCCGCAAAAATCGCCAAGGGCAGGATACGGATCAGATAAATCGTGAGACTCGGTTGCCGCCCTTCCTGCACCCACACCCAGGTACTCAGAGTGAGTACCAACAAGCACAGCAGGTAGCTCGCTTTCATGACACTGCCGGCAAACCCGGCGCGCTTTTCCAATGCTGACATTAACTTATCCAAATTCCGTCAAAACCGGTAAGGTCTAATCCACCAGCCGCTCAGCGAGCTTCGCCAAACGCCGCCCCAGGGCCGCAGCAAGTTCCAGTTCCACCTCGTCTACGTCGCGGCCAGTTGGCCCGGCAACATGGGACGCACCATAGGGTGTGCCTCCAGTTGTGGTGGAATTCAGGCCAGCCTCACTATACGGCAAGCCCGCGATCACCATACCGTGATGGAGCAGGGGCAACATCATGCTCAGCAACGTCGACTCTTGCCCCCCGTGTAAGCTACTACTGGAGGTAAACACCCCCGCAGGCTTACCGATGAGTTCACCGCTGAGCCAAAGCGCTGAGCTGCCGTCCAGAAAATACTTCATCGCCGCAGCCATATTGCCAAACCGTGTGGGGCTCCCCAGGGCAAGTCCCGCGCAGTTGCGCAGATCGTCCGGCTCCGCGTAGAGATGGCCGTCCTCGGGAATATCCGACGCACTGGCCTCACACACCGTCGACACAGCAGGCACGGTGCGAATACGCGCCTCCATGCCCTGCTGTTCAACACCGCGAGCGATTTGCTCTGCAAGACGCCGCGTTGCACCGTGGCGACTGTAATACAGCACCAGGATAAATTTTTCAGACATCGGCTCTACCGCTCCGTTCAGCGCTTACCGCAAACCTTACTTCAACAATTCCAATACATTTTCGGGTGGCCGGCCCAAAACCGCGCGCTCGCCACAGACAACAATCGGGCGCTCAATCAATTTCGGAGCCGCCACCATTGCAGCAATCAGGCTATCATCGTCAAGTTGCGTATCCGCGAGACCTTTGGCCTTGTATTCCTCTTCGCCTTTGCGCAACAATTCGCGCGGACTGATGTCCAATTTTTTCAACAGCGACCGCAATGTCGCCGCATCCGGCGGGGTATCGAGATACGCCACGATTTCTGGCTCAACGCCATTTTCGTTCAGTAACGCCAGAGTCTGGCGGGATTTGGAGCAGCGAGGATTGTGGTAGATGGTAAAAACGGACATTGCGCTATCCTGCGTATAAAAGATCAAATTCAAAGTAGGGGCATTATACACATCTCCCGTGACATCACTTGTGTGATTGCCGCCAAACGCGCGCCGCGTTGCGCCTGAACATTACAGAGACTTTTGGGAACTCCTGACTATGATGCGCTTACTCCAGTTGTTTATCCTCACCACCACACTGTTGCTGGCCGCCTGCGGACGCAGCGACTTCGCAACACATTCCGGGGCCGGCGCCAGTATCAGCAGTGGCAAATGGCAGTTGATCAATTACTGGGCTACCTGGTGCGCCCCCTGCCGGGAAGAGATCCCGGCCCTGAATACCTTTGACCAACAAGACAATGTCACCGTATACGGCATCAATTACGACGGCCTTGAGGGCGAGGAATTACAGGCCGCCATCGATGAAATGGGAATTACCTTCGACTCACTCCTCGCAGATCCCGCCCCGGCGCTCAACCAGGATCGCCCCCGGGTACTTCCCAGCACCTTTGTCTTGAATCCTAAAGGTGAAGTCGTACAGGTACTCACCGGGCCACAGACAGCAGAAACCCTCGCCGCGGCGATTCACTCGGCCCAATAGGCTGTAAATCTAGGACTCGCCGGCAAGCGCGCGCTGCCACTCGGCGGACATATCCGGGGAGTAAGCGACCAGTAACACGCGGTCAAACTCGGAAAAAAGCGGGCTGGATCTCAGAGTCGTTACCGCAATGGCGCAGGCTTCCTGCCAAGGGTAGCCATACACGCCACAACTGATGGCCGGAAAAGCGACACTTCTCAGGCCGTGCTCCACAGCGACCTCCAGACAACGTCGATAGCAGGAGGCCAACAGCTCACTCTCACCACGGTCACCGCCGTGCCAAACCGGCCCCACCGTGTGGATAATGGCTTTCGCCGGTAGCTCAAAGCCCGGCGTCCACTTCGCGTCACCGGTTTCACAACCCCCGAGTGTCCGGCAGTAGGCCAACAACTCCGGTCCGGCAGCCCGATGAATCGCGCCATCGACTCCCCCGCCACCCAGCAGACTATTATTGGCGGCGTTGACAATTGCATCGACCGAAAGCCGGGTAATATCCGCTTCCACACTCTCCAGTTTCGCCATCATTCCGCTCCTTACACGCCCTTTCATTCACCTTATCCCGCAATCGGTGCGCAGCACTACAACACCCATCGTTTCGCCATTTGTACCAAAGACACCGCGCCCAGAAAACCTTATAATTAAAAGGGTTTTTCTTCCTAGAGGTAACCTCCCTCACTATGTTTTCGGCCAGTCGATCCGCACTTCGTAGCCCCATCACCCAGCGAGGCATTCTCGCCAATGTACTGGCGGGCCTCACCGTCGGTATTATCGCCCTGCCCCTTTCAATGGCCCTGGCCATCGCCGTTGGCGTTCCGCCGCAACACGGCCTGTACACCGCCATCGTGGCCGGCATTGTCATTGCGGTCTCCGGCGGCTCCGCGGTCAATATTTCGGGGCCGACCGCTGCTTTTGTGGTGGTACTGTTGCCCATTGTTCAACAGCACGGTCTGGGCGGCCTGCTGATCAGCGGAATGATGGCGGGCGGCATCTTGATCGTCATGGGCGCAATGCGAGTTGGCATCTTGATCGAAATCGTTCCCTACCCGGTGATTGTCGGTTTTACTTCGGGCATCGCGGTGGTGATCGCCGGGCTGCAACTCAATGATTTTTTTGGCCTGGGGATCACTGATTTTCACGGCCACTTTTCCCACAAAATGTGGCAGATTCTCCAGGCCATGCCCCAGCTACATTGGCAGGACCTGATGATTGCCTGCTTCACATTCGCAGTGTTATTGCTGTGGCCACGCATCAGCGGCCGCATTCCCGCCCACCTGCTTGCCCTGCTGCTGGCTTCCATTGCCGCCTGGGCCTGCAACGCCAGTGACCCGGACTACCAGATCGCCACCATCGGCAGTCGTTTTCACTATCAAATCGGTGAGATATTCGGCAGTGGCGTACCGCCCATTTTGCCGAGCTTCAATTGGCCCTGGGCCCTGCCCAACGCCGCCGGGGAGCCCATCGGTTTCAGTTTTTCGCTGGCCCGCACCTTACTGGCACCGGCTATGACCATCGCTATTCTCGGCGCTCTGGAATCGCTGCTCTGCGCCGTTGTCGCCGACGGCATGAGCCGCAGCCGCCACAACCCCAACGATGAATTAATTGGCCAGGGGCTGGGCAATATTGCCGCACCACTGTTCGGGGGCATTCCCGCTACCGCAGCCATTGCCCGCACCGCCGCGAATGTCCGCGCTGGCGGCACAGCGCCGCTGTCAGCGGTGGTCCACGGCCTGTTTATCTTGCTTGCCATTTTGGTCTTTGCGCCACTACTTTCCTATATCCCCATGCCCGCCATGGCTGCCTTATTGTTAATGGTCGCCTGGAATATGAGCGAGTTTCACCAATTTGTGCGCATCGTGCGCATTGCCCCCCGCGACGATCTCATGACCCTGCTCAGCTGTTTTGTGTTAACCGTGGCATTTGATATGACCATCGCCGTTGCGGTGGGTATGGGCCTGGCGGCCTTGCTGTTTATCCGCCGCAGTATCAACCTCACCTACGGCGAAACCCTGAATCAAACCGAACTTGCGCACTCAGATCTTCCCGAGGATATTGCGATTTACGATATCAACGGCCCGTTGTTCTTCGGTTCTGCGCAGAAGGCCATGCGCGGGCTCAGCCGCATTTCTCCAGAGGTCAAGGCCGTCATTCTGGATATGAGTGAAGTGACCATGATCGATATGAGCGCCATTGTGGCAATGGAATCGATTGTTGAGGAACTTACCCGCAGCAGGGTTGGACTGGTGATCAACAATCTGGAACCGCGAATGATTCTGAAACTGCGCCGCGCCGGATTGCGCTACAAGAAAGGGGAAATTGTGTTCGCCAGGAACCTGGATGAAGCGGTGAAAGATGCCCGAGCCCTCATCCTAAATCACGCAGACTGAGATGA
>JBFEVY010000208.1:0-6526 GCA_041546665.1 Spongiibacteraceae bacterium
AAAACGCCCGCCCCAAAAGCGCCGATACCGTGCGCAAGGGCCAGGAAGGACGCTACGAAGACGCCAAGATCTGGTACAAGAAAGTTGCCGAGGCCGGCTACGCCTGCCTCGACTGGCCAAAGCAATATGGCGGCGCCGGCCTCAGCCAGATCCATAAAGTCATCTGGTCCCAGGAAGTTGCCAACTATGACGAACCAGATGGCTATTTTGTCATCGGCATCGGCAACTGCGGCCCGGCCATCATGCACTTTGCCAGCGACGAGCAAAAAACCGCACTGCTACCCCGCATGGCCAGCGCCGAAGACGTCTGGTGCCAGATGTTTTCCGAACCCGGCGCCGGGTCGGATGTTGCAGGTCTGCGTACCAGCGCGGTACAACAGGGCGATCAGTGGCTGATTAATGGCCAGAAAATCTGGACCTCCGGCGCCCAGCACTCCGACTACGGCATTCTGCTGTGCCGCACCGATACCGAGGTATCAAAGTATCGCGGTATGACCATGTTTTTTATCGATATGCACCAGCCCGGTGTGTCGGTGAACCCGATAAAACAAATGGACGGCGGCGCGCACTTCAACGAGGTGTTCTTCAATGATGCCGTTATCCCCGACAGCCAACGCCTAGGCGAAATCGGCGGTGGCTGGGGCGCGGCGCTGCTGATCTTAATGAATGAACGCCTGGCCATTTCCGGGGTTCAGCCCGATGGCTTCCCCGAGTTCCTGCAACTCGCCAAAACACTGGAAATCGACGGCCAGCCCGCAACAGAAAATGCCGCCGTGCGTGAACGCCTCGCAGAGTGGTATTGTCTGCATGCCGGCATGAAGGCCAGCACCAACCGCATGCTGACCGCCGTCGCTCAGGGTGGTATGCCCGGCGCCGAAGCGGCACTTAGCAAGCTGGTGGGCGCCGCCATGAACCAGGATGTCGCCAACTACGCCCTGCAATTGCTGGACGAAAATGCCGCACTCACAGACCCCGCACTTGCGGAGCAGCATGGCCACTTCCAGAGAACGGCGCTGTTCTCCCCCGGCATTCGCCTGGCCGGCGGCACCGACGAGGTCATGCGTAACATCCTGGCAGAACAGGTACTCGGTCTACCCCAGGAGCCCCGCGCAGACAAAGGACTGGCATTCAAAGACATACCCAGTGGAAATCAAGGAGGCCGCTAGGTAACTCTACCTATTCCACCCCACTTTCCACACCGATAGCCTGACTCTACCTAATTGAGTCAGGCGCTTTTAAAAAACGAACCTCTCTCACACCAAGCCTTTATCTAATAAGCGACCGACCCCATAGAAAAGGTATACGAAATTTAAAAACACTGTATATACAGCACCATAACGCAATGTCGTTCAAAAAAATGCAAACCAAAACCCCATTCGCAATGACATCAGAGACTGCTCCACACCCCACAATGTCTCACTATCAATCGATTGATAAGCGCAAAAATACACGAAAAATCTATTTGTTATTTTGATCACATTTTTCCGCCCTGACGGCCACGATAAGTGGATATCCGTATACTTCTAAAACCCCTCGCTCTCTATATTTATCACTCAAGACAGCGCATTCAGCATCGCCCAAGTCAACACGAGAGACGACGACCATGGCAGACAACGACAAAAAGGCAAATTCGATCTTCAGCGAATCAAACAGCGCAAACCAGGTCATCAACTCCTTCGGCATGCGCCGCAAAGAGTGGTGGCTGAATGTGAACTACGCAGAAGTTATCGAAATCAGGGATGCAGTCGGCGTACAATCTATTCGGGCGCGTATCGCGGGATAATTCCGCCGCGCCGCAAATGGGGCGCGGAACTATGATCAACTGGCAAGAAATCGACACCGTCCTACTGGACATGGACGGTACCCTTCTCGATCTACACTACGACAACTTCTTCTGGACTCAACACTTACCCAAGCGCTACACCGAAATTCACGGTGGTGACTTGGCCTCCACTACAGAAGAATTACTCAACAAAATCATGGCCCAGAAGGGCTCGCTTAACTGGTACTGCCTCGACTACTGGTCGCAGGAACTGGAGCTCGACATTCCCGCCCTGAAGCGAGAGGTCGCCCATCTGATCTCACCCTTTCCCAGTAGCACCCGCTTCCTGAGCGCCCTGCGCGACAGCCACTGCGATAGCTGGCTGGTCACCAACGCCCACAGCGCGGGCCTTGATATCAAACTGGAAAAATACGACCTCAGAAACTGGCTCGAGCGTATTATTTGTTCACACGAGCTGGACACCCCCAAGGAAGACGACCGGTTCTGGGAAAAGCTCCGCGCGCGCTGGCACTTCGACCCTGAACGCACCCTGCTGATTGATGATAATATCCACGTCCTGGATTCCGCCGCGCGCTATGGCATTCGCCACCTGCTGACCATACGTCAGCCAGACAGCCGCCAAAGTGCACGCGAAGCGTTGCCCTACCCGGCAATTCAAAATTTTGACGAGATACTCCCCATACCCGGAAAGCCTAAATGAGCGACAGCCCTACCAGCAAAGTGCGTCTAGACAAATGGCTCTGGGCAGCGCGTTTTTTCAAGACCCGCAACCTCGCTAAACAAGCCATTGAAGGCGGCAAAGTTCACTACAATGGCGCCCGCTGCAAGGTCAGCAAAGACGTCGAACTAGGAGCAGAACTGTCGATACGGGCCGGCTGGGACACCCGAATCGTTGAAGTGATTGCCATTTCAGACCAGCGCCGCGGCGCACCCGAAGCACAATTGCTGTACCGGGAGACCGAGGAAAGCCTGCGCGAACGCGAGCGCCTGAAAGCTGAGCGCAAAGCCCTCGGCCCTGCGGCCGGTATCATTCACAATGAACGCCCGAACAAAAAGCAGCGCCGCCAAATCCACCGCTTTCGCGAGCAGCAAGACTGATCAACGTCCTGTTATAATGTTCGCCTAATCCGGCAAGAGCACGACCATGAGCGACACCCTGCACCGCTTTCTTTTTGATGACTGTGAAATTCGCGGCGAGCACCTCCTGCTTGACCAGAGCTACCGGGAAATCCTGGCCAATCACCACTATCCGCCCCAAGTGGCACAACTACTGGGTGAATTTCTCGCCGCTGCGGGCCTACTCAGCGCCACCCTTAAGTTCAACGGCAGCCTGATCCTGCAAGTCCGCGGTGATGGTGAAATCCCCCTGATCATGGCAGAGGCCAATTCCGACCGGCAAATGCGCGCTATCGCCCGGGGCGTCACCCAGGTGACCAGCGAAGATTTCCACAGCCTGCTCGGCAACGGCCAGCTTGCGATTACCATTGACCCCGAACAGGGTCAGCGCTACCAGGGCATAGTAAGCCTGGAGGGCAACAGCCTGGCGGAGTGTATCGAGGCCTATTTCCGCCAGAGCGAACAACTGGAGACCCGTCTCTGGCTCACCGCCGACGGCAACAGCGCCAGCGGCATGCTCCTGCAACAGCTGCCCGGTGCTCAGCATCAATCCGAGCAGTGGCAACACCTGACCAGCCTCGCCGACACCCTGACCGAGGCGGAAATGCTGCAACTGGAGGCAGAAGCGCTACTCTACCGGCTCTACCATCAGGAAGCCCTCAGACTGTTTGACGCCCAGGACATGCGCTTTCTGTGCAGCTGCAGCCAGGAGCGAATGGAGCGAGCCCTGCTGTCAATCGGCCTGGACGAAGTCAACGCCATTCTGGCCGAACAGGGGGAAGTCGAGAGCCACTGCGAGTTTTGTCACCGCCAATTCCGCTTCAGCCCCACCGATATCGCCCAGTTGTTTGCCATCCCCGAAGGCAGCGCGGTTACCCGCCATTAGCGCCCAGGCCCCAGGCCCCGGCAGCGCTGAATTTTGCACCGATTCGGGGCTCCCGCCGGCAGTGCGCCGAAGGGTTAGCGCTGACTCCGGTTTTTTGTAATAATAGCGCCCCCAAAAGCCAGCCGCCTGCGCGGGGTCGCCCCCGATCATCCGGTACCTTATCGACACCTAAGGGACTTAGTAACAGGAAAACTAGCGAATGAGTGCTGAAACAACGACATACTCCGACTTAACCCCCGCCCAGTTTATTGAACAGGCACTGGCCCGCGGTGAAGGCCAGCTGGCTGACACCGGCGCCCTGGTAGTCACTACCGGCAAGCGCACTGGCCGTTCGCCCGCCGACCGCTACATCGTCAAAGAGCCATCGACCGCCGACGCGATCGACTGGGGTGGCGTAAACCGTCCCTTTGACGCGGACAAGTTCGATGCACTGTGGGCTCGGGTAGAGGATTTCATGGCCGAGAACGACACCTTCGTCTCTCACCTGCATGTCGGCGCTCACGAAGACCACTACATTCCCGTTGTCGTCAACACTCAAACTGCCTGGCAGGGTCTGTTTGGCCGCAATATGTTTGTTCGCCCAAGCAAGTACAACCCCAAGTCCAAGGAAGAGTGGACCATCATCAACTGCGCTGGCTTTGTCTGTGACCCCGAGCGCGATGGCACCAACTCTGACGGCTGCGTCATCCTGAACTTCGCCCAGCGCAAAGTCCTCCTGGCGGGTATGCGCTACGCTGGTGAAATGAAGAAAGCCATGTTCTCTGTGCAGAACTTCCTGCTGCCAGAAAAAGACGTGATGCCCATGCACTGCTCGGCCAACGTTGACGAGAGCGGCAACACTACCCTGTTCTTCGGCCTGTCCGGCACCGGTAAGACCACCCTGTCTGCCGACCCTGCCTGCTACCTGATCGGCGACGACGAGCACGGCTGGGCAAAAGGCTCCGTATTCAATATTGAAGGTGGCTGCTACGCCAAGACCATCAACCTGAGCCAGAAGAACGAACCCATTATCTGGGATGCCATTCGCTTTGGCGCCATTGTCGAAAACGTGGTCATTGACCAGCAAAGCCGCACCGCAGATTTCGACGACACCAGCCTCACCGAGAACGGCCGCTGCTGCTACCCGCTGGAGCACGTTGAAAAGCGCGTTATCGAAAATGCGGCCGGCGAACCCAAAACCGTTATCTTCCTGACCTGTGATGTCTCCGGTGTTATCCCGCCGATTTCCATCCTCAGCAAAGAGGCCGCGGCGTTCCACTTCCTGAGTGGTTACACTGCGCGCGTTGGCTCAACTGAAGTGGGCGCCGAAGCCGGTATTCACCCAACCTTCTCAACCTGCTTTGGCGCACCGTTCATGCCTCGCCCCGCGAGCAGCTACGCGGAATTGCTGATGAAGCGCATTGAAGACTTCGACTCTCACGTCTACCTGATCAACACCGGCTGGACCGGCGGTTCAGGTGCGGCCGGCGGCACCGGATCACGCTTCCCGATCCCGGTTACGCGTGCCGTTGTTGCCGCCGCGCAAAACGGCGTGCTGATTGGCGCCGAGACCGAAGAGCTCGACATTCTCAACCTGACTATCCCCAAAGCGATTCCAGGCGTTGATGAAAAATACATCAACCCCCGTAAAGCCTGGGGCAACGACGAAGCCTATGACCAGGAAGCCGCCAAGCTCGCGCGCCTGTTCCAGGAAAATATCAAGAAGTTTGATGTTTCTGACGCCATCGTCGCCGCTGGCCCGCGCGCCTGATCCAAGGCAAACCGGCATTGACAAAGGCGACTTCGGTCGCCTTTTTTTGTACCCCGAATTTCTCCAGTCACTGATTTAGTATGTGATTTCTAATTTTTCCTCGTATCGTTCCCTTCAACAAGCGGCAATGCCGCAGTGAATTTAAACCACTCATTACTAGAGGGACATCTCATGAGCGAAGTAAAAACTAAAATTGAAAAAGCCAGCGACCTGGCCAAAGACGTGTTCCTGGCGCAACTCGGTTTGGCCGGCAAAGCTTACGAGCAAGCTGAATCTCTGGTTAAGAAAACTGAAGAGAAATACAAAGAAACCGAAACCAAACTGAAAGACACTTACAACAAGCGTGAAGAAATCTTCAACGGCCTGATCGCACGTGGCGAAAAAGTTCAAAGCGATGCGAAAGCCAAACTGGAAGAATCTAAAACTGAAGCAACTACCAAGCTCAAAGAAGCCAAGAGCGAAGTTGTGGCCAAATTCGAGTCACTGAAAAGCGAGACCGTTGACGCACGCATCAAAGAGCTGCGCAGCAATCTGGAAACCGGCCTGGAAAAAGTGAAGGCTAAAGTTTCTCGCAAGCCAGAAGTGACTGCAGAGCCAGCTGCCGCCGAAGTTGCTGCATCGTAAGCTTTTTAGCAGCCGCGTTGGCTGCTACCACCCAGGTCTTTAATACCCAATGGTGTTAAACACCCGACGGTTTTAAACACCTATGCTTTGCACGGTGTACTGAAAGGTCACCGTGCTTTTTTAGATTCAGGGGCGTGCACGCTTACCCACGCCGGTTAGACACCGCTACGCCCTTATTTGGCTGCAATGGAGAACACCATGAGCAAAGACAAAAAAAGCATCAAAGACGTGACCAACCAGGCCGGCGAGCTGGCAAAAAACATTTGGCTTGCGGGTCTTGGTGCCTATGGCCGCGCCTATGATGAAGCCCAGGATCGTTACGAAAAAGCTAGCAAAGAGTCCCCACGCCTGTTCCATGAACTGGTCG
>JBFEVY010000053.1:0-14211 GCA_041546665.1 Spongiibacteraceae bacterium
GATTACCGGCGACCACCCGGAAACCGCCCAGGCCGTTGCCCGCCAGTTGGGGATAAGCGCCGACCGAGTGTGTACCGGCGCCGAATTATCCCAGCTGGATGACGACGCGCTATTCCGACAGGTGGAATGTGTGTCAGTATTTGCCAGGGTCGCTCCGGATCACAAAAAGCGCATCGCAGAGGCCCTGCAACGTCACAGCCTGGTTGTGGCGATGACCGGCGACGGAGTCAACGACGCGCCGGCACTGAAAGCGGCCGACATTGGCGTGGCCATGGGTATCGGCGGTACGGAGGTCGCCAAAGAAGCCTCCGACATGGTTCTGGTCGACGACAACTTCGCTACCATTGTCGCCGCCGTTGAGGAGGGGCGTCACGCCTGGAACAATCTCCGCAAAGCCATTCTCTACACCCTGCCCACCAATGCTGCCCAAGCCTTTCTGATTATCGGCGCAATCCTGATGGCTTCATTTGTACCCTTGTTCGCTGCCCGCTTTGTACTTGAGCCCGTCCAAATTTTGTGGATCAACCTTTTGGATTCCGTGCTGCTCACCATGCCGCTCATGATGGAAGCCAAGGAAAAAGGCCTGCTCAATGAGCCACCCCGCGCCGCGAGTGCAGAAATCATCGACGGTCTTTTTATACGCCGGGTGATTATTATGGGGCTCGCGATCTCCCTGCCAGGCTTTTTTATCTACCATCACTTTGGCGCCGCAGCGATTCAAGGCGAGGTCATCAATGAATTGCTGATCACCCAGGCGCAAACAGCCGCATTTTGGGCAATATTGATGTCGCATTTTGGCTATGTGATATCCGCACGATCAATCAAGGCTTCCGTATTTCGCCTGAATCCCTTTGGCAACCCCTGGCTCATTGCCGGCATTACCCTGAGCATTGGAATTCGCATGATCCCCACCCTGCTACCCGATGCTGCCAGCCTGTTTCGCACAGCGCCCTTCCCCGCCGAATGGTGGCCGTTGATTCTAGCCTGCTTCTTCCCCAGTCTGATCGCGATAGAGGTAGACAAGATTTTTTCACGACTTCATCACCGGCGCGACGACACGGCCTAACAGCATGACAACCCTAAGGAATTAGCGCGCGGAACTCACAAATGCACACGGCGGGCAGTTCGTCCACACAGCAACGCCCGCCTGCTTGTGCTAGAACCTGATCCTGTATGCTGAACTGTGGCGCCGCGAGATCAGCCTGAATTGCGATACACGTGCACGCAGAATGCTGCGCCGCTCTGTTACTCCGGGACGCGGCAAAGTGGGGGTTTAGAAATCAGCCGGCCAACACCCCGCAGACCAAGCCAAAGTAAAATGCCGCCACTATCATATTTCGGTCAACTAAGGCGCTTATGCTTAACACAATACTTTAGTGTTGGTGACGCGTTTCGGCTAGCAAGTGAAATCAATCCCTTGGTGAGTGATGGGTCCTCCTATGGCAAAAGGTAGAAGTTTGATCAGTCACTGGACTGGAATTTGCTTGAATTACCCTGGCTGCAAGGTGTAAAACGCTTACTATGGGATTTAAATCGACGCTATTGCGATACCCCGTCACCTAATCAGTTTGGTTTTGAAGAACTGCCCGGCGTTTCATTGCGAAAGCCAGCCCTGGATGGGGCAGCCATACAGCCTCAGTTTAAGCCTGCCACCGCTGGCCGGCCTGACAGTATAAATGCGCGATTCGCCAGCTGCGCGGGAGTACGTGATTAGTGAAAAAAATCCTGTTTGTCACCAGTGAAATGTTCCCGCTGATCAAAACCGGCGGCTTAGGCGATTTTTCAGCCAGCCTGCCAGCGGCACTGGCAGCGGCGGGCGATGATGTAGTGGTTTTGCTTCCCGCCTACCGCGCTCTGTTAGAAAACTGTGGACCGACCCGGGAACTTGGCTGCGTCACCGGCTTCGGCATTTATCATGATATTCGTTTACTGGAAGCCACAGACTATCAGCACCACCGTGTGTGGCTGCTGGATATTCCAGAATTATTCGACCGCGATGGCAAACCTTATACCGACCCAAGCGGCAGAGACTGGCAGGACAATCCCAGGCGCTTTGGTATTTTTTGTCGAGCGGCCACGGAAATTGCCCTTGGTCACACCGGCCTCGACTGGCAACCTGAAGTGGTTCACTGTAACGACTGGCAAACAGGCTTGATTCCCGGGTTGTTGAGTCTTCACAGCGAACGCCCAGCCAGCGTCTTCACCATCCACAATCTGGCCTATCAGGGAAACTTCTCCCCTGAGGTCATGAACGAACTCCTGCTACCCACTGATTGGTGGTCTATAGACGGCATCGAATTCCATGGTGGCTTGTCGTTTATGAAAGCGGGCATTGTATTTGCCGATCGCATCAGCACCGTTAGCCCCAGCTATGCAAACGAAATTCTGACCGAGGAGCAAGGCTGTGGCATGGACGGTATATTGCGCCACCGGCGCAATGAGCTGTCAGGTATCGTAAACGGTATCGACACCTTGCTCTGGAACCCCGAGACCGACGATGCAATTACCGCGAACTACGGTGTCGACACAGTTGTCGATAAATCGCTCAACAAACTGGCCTTCCAGCGGGAACACGGACTGAACACCGGCAAGAGCAAACCGCTGATTGGTTTCGTGTCCCGACTGGCGCACCAAAAAGGCACAGATATGCTCCTGACCGCCCTGAAAGAATTCAGCCACCTCGACGTACAGTGGGCCATCTTGGGTTCTGGCGACGTTTCTGTTGAGTGTGAACTGCGCAACTGGCAACAGCGTCACTCTGAAAATGTGTTTTGTTATGTCGGCTACGACGAGTCACTGGCTCATCAGCTTATAGCCAGCGCCGATATTTTGCTGATGCCTTCGGTCTACGAACCCTGTGGTCTAACCCAGCTGTACAGCCTGCGGTATGGCACCGTACCTGTTGTCAGTGCTACCGGAGGCTTGGCAGACACCGTCAATGACAGTAACCGGGAAAGTCTGAAGCTCGGTATCAGCAGCGGTTTTACCTTCCCGCGCCAGGACAAAGCCGCCATGTTTCAAGCCCTGCGTTCTGCGATGGGCTATTTCCGCAACAAGAAACTCTGGCGACAAATTCAGCGGTGTGGCATGAACCAGGAACTCGGCTGGACGGATACTGTGGGCGAGTACCAGCATCTCTACTGTCTCGCCGAGGCAAAAATGCGCAACGAAGCCCCGCCCTTGCACGCCGCCGATCAAGGCCGGGCGAAGGCAGAAAGGCGTACAGCTACAAATTCCGAAAAAGGCTCGCTGGCAGATTTAAGCGGCTGGGACTTCATCAGCTCGAACGAAGCACTGATCTTCATCCAGGATCCGGCTTAACCTTTTTCAACGCAACGACATTACGGGGGCCTGTTAGCAGCTCCTCACAACCGGGAATCAACCGCAAGGAGGTTTTGATGATCCGCATTGGCATCAACGGCTACGGACGAATTGGGCGCAATGTTGTACGCGCAATCTACGAAACAGGCCAGAGTGACAACATCGAGGTAGTGGCCATCAACGATCTGGCCTCACTTGAGGTGTGCGCGCACCTGACCAAATACGATACCACCCATGGCACCTTTGCTGAGGAAGTTGGAATCACCAATAACGCTTTGAATATTGCAGGAAAAGAAATCCACTTCAGTCAGCACACCGATCCACGGGACATACCCTGGGCTGAGCTGGGAGTGGATGTGGTGATGGAGTGTGCGGGAAAATTCAAAACCCGCGACAGCCTGGTTGCCCATCTCGACGCAGGCGCGTCAAAGGTACTGGCCTCCTACCCTGTCGGTGACGCCGACTACACCATTGTCTACGGCGTCAACCACGAGGGCCTGAGTAAAGACCATCAGGTCGTGTCGAATGCATCTTGCACAACGAACTGCCTGGCACCGGTGGCCAAGGTGCTTCACGAAGCGGTCGGCATCGACAGCGGCTTGATGACGACGATTCATTCCTACACCAACGACCAAAACCTGATCGACAAGGCCCACGGAGATCTCTACCGGGCGCGTGCAGCGGCCCAGTGTATGATCCCGACCAAAACCGGCGCAGCGGCAGCGGTTGGCAAGGTTCTCCCCGAACTCGCGGGTCGCCTGGACGGCCTGGCGGTACGCGTACCAACGATCAATGTCTCACTGGTCGATCTGGTGTTCAACGCCGCCCGGCCAACCACCGTCGAAGAAATCAATGCCCTGATGAAGACAGGCGCGCAAACCCTGCCCGGGGGCATACTGGCCTACAACGACCTGGCACTGGTCTCGGTTGATTTCAATCATCACCCGGCGTCATCGATCTTTGACGCCAAACAGACCCGTGTTCACGGCCAGCAGGTAAAAGTCATGTCGTGGTATGACAACGAGTGGGGCTTCTCATTGCGCATGCTGGATGTCGCCCGCTTGATGACAATGGAATAGACAGCAGGCTTCAACGCGGCAGTGGCCCGACTGGCCGCTGCCCATAGCGGCAGTCGAACTCCACTTGACCTGCGTCAAGTTCGGAACCGGCATACACGTATTTAAATAGAGGCACGCCAAGCGCCAGGCCTGGCTTAAGCCACAAACGAAGGAGTCCAGGTTTGCCGACACGCCATTTTGCCAAGCAATTTTCAGGCCCCCACCTGCCCGCCTTGATGGATATGATACAGAGCCTGTCTGGTCTGGCGCTGGTGGCCTTTATGTGGGCCCATATGGGTTTTGTGTCCTCCATTCTGATCAGCAACGACGCCATGTATCGCGTTGCAAAGATGTTTGAGGGCTACTATTTTTTTGGGAGTTCACATCCCTGGCTCGTCTCGGTGGTTGCACTCGCTATTCTGTCACTGCTGATGTTGCACGCGGTCTTAGCGATGCGGAAATTCCCCCAGAACAGCCGCCAATACTCCACGTTTCTACACCACAAACAGCGAATGCATCATCCCGATACCACACTCTGGTGGTGGCAACTGATCACCGGCTTTTTACTGTTTTTTTTCGCGCCGATGCATCTCTACACCATGTTTTCACAGGCCGACCTCATAGGCCCCTACGCCTCATCGTATCGCGTGTATTCAACCCACTGGCCGCTGTACCTGGTGTTACTGTTTGTTGTTGAGATACACGCCGCACTGGGCTTGTACCGACTAATCATCAAGTGGGGGTGGTTTAAACCACTGCACCGAAAATACCTGCGCCTGGTGACCCTTGCCATCGCCATCTTTTTTGTCGTCCACGGCACCAGTACCTTACTCGCCTACTACAAGCTGGGTGAAACCTTGAAAAATACGCCAACCCTGCGTTACCACCCAGCGGAGGCCGATCTATGAAAATTCTGCATAGCGACGTATTAATTATCGGTGGCGGATTGGCAGGACTGCGCGCCGCCATTGCCGCCCGGCGTCGCGGTCTGGAAGTGACAGTATTGTCTCTGGTTCCCCCCAAACGCTCACATTCTGCGGCAGCACAGGGCGGCATGCAGGCCTCCCTGGCCAACTCGATTAAAGGTTTTGGCGACAACGAAGACGTGCATTTTGGCGACACCGTACGCGGCAGCGACTGGGGCGCCGACCAACAGGTTGTGCGTATGTTTACCCACATGGCCCCCAAGGCCGTGCGGGAACTTGCCCATTGGGGCGTACCCTGGAACCGCGTTCAGGCGGGCTCGGTCGACGCAATAATTAATGGCGAGCGCGTCACCTTGGAAGAGCGTGAAACCGCGCATGGCCTGATCACCGCCCGCAACTTTGGCGGCACCGCCAAATGGCGCACCTGCTACGTCGCCGATGGTACCGGCCACTCCATGCTGTATAACGTCAGTGATCAGGCGATCGCCGAATCCATTCCCGTCCACGAACGCATGGAAGCCATGGCACTGATTCACGACGGCCAGCGCTGCCAGGGCGCAGTAGTACGCAATCTGATTACCGGCGAGTTGCTCGCCTACACCGCCAATGCCACCTGCATTGCCAGCGGAGGATTCGGCCGAATCTACCGGCTGAGTACCAATGCCATCATCAACGAGGGAATGGGCGCGGCAATTGCGCTCGAAACCGGCGTGGCGCAACTGGGCAATATGGAGGCCGTGCAGTTTCACCCCACCGGAATTTTTCCGGCAGGCATACTGGTGACAGAGGGCTGTCGCGGTGACGGAGGCCTGCTTCTGGATGGCGACGGCCATCGCTTCATGCCTGACTATGAGCCGCAAAAGGCTGAACTGGCATCCCGTGACGTGGTGTCGCGGCATATGGAAACCCATATTACCAAAGGCAAAGGCGTAAGCTCGCCCTTCGGTGACCATTTGTGGCTGGATATCCGCCTGCTCGGTGAAGATCACATTAACAAGCGCCTGCGCGAGGTAAAGGAAATTTGCCATTACTTCCTCGGCATTGACCCGGCAAAGGAACTTATACCGGTCCGCCCCGCCCAGCATTATTCCATGGGCGGCGTACGCACCGATGCCCATGGCCAAAGTCCCACCCTAGCGGGCTTGTTTGCCTGCGGTGAAGCCGCCTGCTGGGATTTACACGGCTTCAACCGACTCGGCGGTAACTCGGTTACAGAAACGGTCGTCGCCGGCATGATCGTCGGCGAAAGCATGGCCGACTACTGCAGCTCCCCGGCGGGCTCCAGCCCGATCGACAGCGCGCTGGCCAAGGACTTTATCCGTCGGGAACAAGCCAAGATCGATACCTTGTTAAGTGCCACCGGAGCAGAATCAGCGACTGAAATTATTAAGCAAATGCAAACGGTAATGACTGAAAATGTCGGCATTTACCGCAATGCGGAAAAATTGAGCCACGCCGTTGAGCAGCTTCAGGACATGCTGCAACGATGCCAAAACCTGGGACTGCGCACTCGCCACGGCGGCGCCAACCCCGAGCTGGTGGCAGCCTATCGTTTGCCGCGGATGCTTAAAATCAGTCTTTGCGTTGCACAGGGCGCGCTCAACCGCACCGAAAGCCGAGGCGCCCACTGTCGCGAAGACTACCCCCAACGCGACGACGCAAACTGGTTGCGGCGCACTCTGGCCTCCTGGCAAGAGGCCGCCACCACCCCCGACATCAGCTACGAAGCCCTTGACCTGATGTCAATGGAGCTGCCCCCAGGCTGGCGCGGTTACGGCGCCCGGGATTTTATTCCCCACCCACAGTCGGCGGATCGCCAGCAACAGGTCGATGAACTCAGTGAACAGATCGCTGACCGTTTTGAACGGCAACAGGCACTGATGCCCTTTCTGGATTTGCTCCCGCCCCAATACCGCGGCCGCAATGCGCGCCTGGAGGACAGCTGACATGACCACACCCCGGCAATTGGAACTGGAAATTTTTCGCTTTAACCCTTCAGTACCCGGTGACGAACCACGATTTGAAACCTTTACCCTCACCGAAGCACCGGGCATGACCTTGTTCATCGCCCTCAACCTGATTCGCGAGGAGCAGGACCCCGGTCTGCAGTTCGACTTCGTATGCCGCGCGGGAATCTGCGGCAGTTGCGCCATGCTAATCAATGGCCGTCCGGCGCTCGCCTGCCGCACGCTTACCCAATCATTACCGGCAAAAACGCGACTGGCTCCGCTACCGGTATTCGAGTTAATTGGCGACCTGTCAGTGAATACCGGCAAGTGGATGCGGCAGATGAGTGAGCGACTGCAGGTATGGATTCACAATCCATCAGAAGGCGATCTCGACGCTTTCGAAACACCAATGGAACAAAACCTCGCCCAGGATATATACGAACTTGAGCGTTGCATCGAATGCGGATGCTGTATCGCAGGTTGCGGAACGGCCATTATGCGCCCGGATTTTACCGGTGCCGTCGGACTAAACAAAATTGCCCGAGTTCGCCTAGACCCCCGCGATGAACGGCAGGACAAAGACTATCTGCAAATCATCGGTACCGACGACGGTATTTTTGGCTGTATGTCGCTATTGGGTTGTCACGATGTATGCCCGAAAAATCTGTCATTGCAGACCCAACTGGCCTTTCTTCGTCGCAGCATGACGCGGGCGGCGGTGATCGCCACGGATTAGCAATCCCGACAGGAAATTAGCCAAATAGCCCCGAAATATAGTCTTTTGTTCTTTTGTCAGCGGGGCTATTAAAGATCGTTTCCTTGTCGGCGTACTCGACCAGCTCACCCAGATACATAAAGGCAATGTGGTCTGCCACGCGGTTGGCCTGCTGCATATTATGGGTCACGATGGCAATGGTGTAGTCGCTTCTCAACTCGTCGATCAGCTCCTCGATCTTGAGTGTAGAAATCGGATCCAATGCCGAGGCGGGCTCATCCAGCAGCAATACCTCGGGTTTATTGGCAATCGCCCGAGCAATACAAAGCCGCTGCTGCTGACCACCAGAGAGCGCCATACCCGACTGGTGCAGTATGTCCTTGACCTCATCCCAAATTGCCGCCTTTTTTAACGCCCACTCCACGCGGTCGTTCATATCTGCGGAGGAAAGCCGTTCGTACAAGCGCACACCAAACGCGATATTGTCATAGACACTCATAGGAAACGGTGTCGGCTTCTGAAATACCATGCCGACACGGGTGCGCAATCTATCCAGATTCTCGCTGCGGTGCAGAATATTACGCCCGTCCAGCAGAATTTCCCCCTCTGCCTTCTGCCGTGGATAGAGTTCATAAATACGGTTCAAACAACGCAACAAAGTGGACTTGCCACAGCCCGACGGCCCGATAAATGCGGTAACACACTTTTCCTTCAAGCTCAGGGAAATATTTTGCAAAGCGTGAAAGCGGCCGTAGTAAAAATTTAACCCGCGGATTTCAATTTTCGGGGCCTCCAGAATACCTGCCGCACTTTCCGTTGGGCGCTGCAGGGAGCCGGGCGAGACAACACTCCCGACATCGTCAAGTTCCAGGGTTCCCACAAACTGTCCACCATTACTCATGTGCTACTCCGTCTACAGTTGCTGTTGGCGCAGGAATACCCGGGCAACAATATTTAAGGCAAGAATGCTGAGTGTAATCAGCAATGCCCCTGCCCAGGCCAGGTGTTGCCAGTCGTCATACGGGCTCATTGCAAACTGAAAGATCACAACCGGCAAATTTGCGATCGGCTTGTTCAGCGAGTCACTCCAGAACTGATTGTTCAGGGCCGTAAACAATAAGGGCGCTGTTTCACCGCTAATACGTGCTATAGAAAGCAATACACCGGTTAGGATTCCAGAGCGCGCCGCGCGAAAAACCACATGGGAAATCACCTTCCAGCGTGGGGCACCCAGGGCCGCGGCCGCCTCGCGCAGGCTGTCTGGCACAAGGCGAATCATGTCCTCCGTGGTACGCACCATCACCGGCAACGCAATAAGCGCCAGGGCCACAGCCCCCGCCCATGCAGAGAAATGCCCCATACTCACCACCATCACCTCAAACACAAAGACCCCGAGAATAATGGAAGGCGCACTTAGCAGGACATCGTTCAAAAACCGAATCACACTGGCAATGGCAGAATGGCGCCCGTATTCCGCCAGAAATGTCCCCGCCATAATGCCGACCGGCGCGCCCACCAACATCGCCGCAACAATCAGTACAAGGCTGCCGACAATCGCATTGGCTAAACCACCGGCACTACCCGGAGGTGGCGTGATTTCTGTGAACACCTGCCAATTGATATGTTCAACGCCATAGTAAAACAGCGTCCCCAATAACCAGGCCAGCCAGAACAATCCAAAAACCGTGGTGATCACCGAAAAACTCAGGTTAACCGCATTAATCAAGCGTCGCTTTCTATACAGCCCGGTATCCATATTTCCCCACGTAAAACTTTAGGTCGCCTTGCCTTCGCGTGCGGCCATGCGCATCAACATCAGTTTGGACAGTGCCAACACAACAAAACTGACACAGAACAGAATCAGCCCGAGTTCAATTAATGCAGAGGTATAGAGCACGCCGTCGGCTTCAGTGAACTGATTTGCTATGGCAGAAGAAATGGTATTACCCGGCATGAAGAGCGAGGCGCTCAGGTGATTCGCATTGCCGATCACAAAGGTCACCGCCATGGTCTCCCCCATCGCGCGGCCCAGCCCGAGCATAATGCCGCCAACGACACCGGCCTTGGTATAAGGCAGTATGATGTAACGGGTAACCTCCCAAGTTGTCGCGCCGACTCCGTATGCCGATTCTTTCAGTACAGTTGGCACCACCTCGAAAATATCCCGCATAACCGCGGTCATAAACGGTATGACCATGATGGCCAGAATCAGCCCCGCGGTGAACATACCAATGCCCAATGGCGGCCCTTGAAACAAGGCGCCGACCACCGCCCAATCGCCAAGCGTATCGCTTATCCACGGCTGAACACGCTCAGAAAACAGGGGCGCAAAAACAAACAAGCCCCACATGCCGTAGATAATGCTGGGAATGGCAGCCAACAGTTCGATGGCGGTACCAATTGGTCGCTTCAACCAATTAGGACAGAGTTCGGTTATAAACAAGGCAATACCGAAACTGACCGGAATCCCTATTACCATCGCAATTAGAGAGGTCACCAAAGTCCCAAATATCGCGACCGCAGCGCCATATTGTTCTGTTACCGGATTCCACTCCGTACTGGTCAAAAACGCCAAGCCAAACTCTTTGATAGACGGCCAGGCTCCCACGACAAGGGAAATAATAATCGCCGCCAGAATCAGTAACACGCTGACGGCAGAAACATAGGAAAACCCCGCAAAAAAAGTATTGCGCCAGTCGAATCTGGAACGAGTCGCCTCGGAAGGGTGTTGATCCGCAGGAGTGGTTATAGACGAGCCTGTCATTGGCCTGAATTCCAAACTATGGACGGGGGAAAACGGCCGAACCGGCTGGCCCGACAATGCCCGCAGCCCATGCCGACCTGACCAGATCAATTACCTTTTCAGGTAGCGTAAAATAGCCCAGGTCATCGACCATCTTCGCACCGTTTCGATAAGCCCAATCGAAAAACTCCAAGGTGGCCCTGGCCGAATCGATATTGTCTTGAGTCTTGTGGATCAAAATAAAGCTGGCACCAACAATCGGCCAGCTTTGCTCGCCAGGCTGATCCGTTAGCACCATGTAAAAGTCCTTCGCCCCCATCCAGTCGGCATTGGCCGCAGCTGCCTGAAAGCTCGCTATGGAAGGCGCGACAAAATTACCGTTGCGATTGCGCAACATGACGGTAGCCATCTGATTCTGCAATGCGTAGGCATACTCCACATAACCAATGCCCCCTTTCACGCGTTCAACATAGGAAGCCACCCCTTCGTTACCCTTACCCCCGACCCCCGAAGGCCAGGCGACCGATTTCGCATTGCCTACATTTCGCTTCCATTCAGCACTGACCTTGGCAAGAAAGTTGGTGAATATCCAGGTGGTTCCAGAGCCATCGGCGCGGTGCACAACCGTAATCGCCCGCGACGGCAGTTTGATATCAGGGTTTTCTGCGGCAATACGGGGATCATTCCATTGCCGAATTTTTCCAAGGTAAATATCCGCCAGAACCGCATTACTTAATTTAAGTTGGTTTGCCGTAACGCCCTTTAAATTTACTACCGGCACCACGGCTCCCATCACCATTGGGAACTGCATCAAGCCTGCCGCATCCAGCTCCTCACTGCTTAATGGCGCATCCGAAGCACCAAAATCAACCGTTTTCGCCTTAATCTGTTTGATGCCACCACCGGAACCAATAGATTGGTAGTTACATTTTATACCGGTCTCAGTTTGGTAGGCCGCAGCCCATTTGGCATACACCGGGTAGGGAAAGGTCGCACCTGCTCCCGCTATTTCCTTTACATTGGCCAAGCAGATCTGTGCGCCTATGCAAGCGCCAATCAGCACGAACAGCTTTGTTACTGCATCAAACTTCATCATTTTCACTAAAATACGTCTCAATATATTGACTATTCACGACCTAGCCAGGTCATAACGTTCTTTCTCGCGCTCCACAAAGCCGATCCACTTTTCACTCAATTCGCGAATGGAGTCGTGTTTTTTCGCAAGCTGAAAAGTCTGAATAGCATCCGAAAACTGCTTAAGATTGTATTGCGCCATACCTAACATCAGCAGGCCGTTGGCTTCGTCGCTCAGATGTCCCTTTTTTATTCCGCTACGCAGGGCGGTCTTTGCCGACGCCCAGTCGCCCATGCTGATAAAGGCCTGCGCGAGGCGAACATAATTATTCCCGTCGCGGCTGCGCTTGGCAGCTGCAGTGAGCGGCGCAACCGCCTTATCCGGCTCCTTAGCCAGGGTCCAAGCCTGGGCAAGTAACTCCAAGTCTCTGATCTCATCAGCCTCGTCAGCTTCCCCGACGAGGCTTTGAAGGACCCTTGCCCCCTTCTCCGGAACATTGTGCAAAATATAGAGCTGAGCCAGCAGGATTTTGGGCGCACGCGCCTTTAACAGGCCCGCTTCGTAGAGAGGTTCTAACAACAATAATTGTCGCTCACTTTCTTCTTTTTGGCCGTATACCGAGGCCAAATTGAGGACATAGCGATCACGGGGGTACAGGTCGATCAATCTCACCAACACTTTTTCCATCGCGACCGTGTCGCCACATGAATAGGCAATTGCATTGGCAAGCAATAACCAATTTTCTTTCGGAGGGCGGCCCGCTTCCTCCTCCAGGACAATGGCCCGTTCAAGATTCTCTTTAGCAATATCAAAATGGTCGACGCGATAATGACATTGCGCGATAAGCACCAGTAAATTTGGGTCAGCAACCTTTTTTATTTCTCTCAACGTTTCAGCGTATTGAATCGCGCTTTTATAGTCCTCAGTAATCATATGAAGTTGCACTAACAGGTAGAGCGCATTTTCCTTCAGCCCCTCAGTAATATCCTTTGTCACAGCAACGGCTTTATACTGCTCAATAGCCAGGGGATATTTTTCCTGCTGGGTGTAGATATAGCCGCTCAAACTGAGTATCTGCGCGATTTCGTAATCTGATAAATGCTTTCTCTGACGCAGTTTCGCCAAGGTATTATGAGCTTCGTCAAAGGCCTTCTCTTCGGCAAGTTGCTGCGCATTCTGAATGCCCTCAAAGACTTTCTGATCCATACCGACCAGGGCGAAGGCCGAATTGGCATTCCACCCGATGAACAGTGCCAACACCCATCCAAACTGAGCAATGTTGAGCTTCATGGCTTTTCCATCTCAAAAATGAACTTGTTTTGAATTCCCTTCACCTCAATCGCCTCGCCGTTGAGGACACGCGGCCGGTATTTGAATTTCAATGCCGCTTCAATAGAGGGGCTTTCGAAGATGGGGTCGGTACACGCACCGGGAACCAACCTCACATTCTTTGTGGTGCCAGTGGTCGTTACCGTGTAAACAACGGTGCAATAGCCTTCGGTTTTCTTACGCAGTGCAGAAATTGGATACACCGCCGCCACCTTAACAATGGGCAAATACTCCGCATCCTGTTGCCCTACACCGATGCCACCAGTCATGGACATCGACTCCAAACCAGTTGGCAAAACACTCACCGCCAGTGAGGACGCGGCATCCGCCGCGCTACTGTCGGCCTGCGGGGTCGGTGGTGCTGAGGGCGGCGTTGCTGTCGTCATTCGCTCTACCTTACGCGCCTTGCGTTGGACGGTTTCCTGGCGATCCACACGAACGAAATCAACAATGTGTACCCTGCCCGACTCATCCAGTTCACTTTCACCGCTTTCAATAAGCGCCGCCATAAACCAGGTCAGACCTAAGGCGATAGCTGTTCCGCCCACGACCCCAACCAAGTAACGATATAGCCGGTGATCATTGAGCGATAATTCTGCCCTTAGGGAAGAAGGGTTACCTTCACCAAACGCGATATTTTTAACAAACCCAGACTGAAGGTGTTTCTCGCGCGGTTTCATGGCTATTTTTGCTCCGCCGCCATGGCGATATCGTAAACACCCGCTTGACGGGACGCGTCCATCACTTTGACCAGCGTGTCATTCTTCGACTCACTGTCAGCTTGAATCACTACTGATCCCTTGGGATTTTCCGCATGTAAACGCTCGATATTCGGACGCAACGCGCGAACATCCACCTCTCTTCGGTTTATCCACACCCGGTTTTCGGCGTCAATCGCGATCAAAATATTGGCCTTTTCTTGCACCACCGCGGTAGCGGCTTCGGGGCGGTTAACCTCAATCCCCGATTCCTTGGTGAAAGTCGCGGTTACAATAAAAAAGATCAACATGATAAATACCACGTCGAGCATAGGCGTTATATCCACGCCCGCATCCTGCACCTGCTTTCCGCTTTGTAGAAAACCTCTCATCGCCA
>JBFEVY010000284.1:0-4786 GCA_041546665.1 Spongiibacteraceae bacterium
AAAAATAAGCAATAAAAAAATAATAAAGTGAGTTTTTATGAAATGGCATATCGATTGCTAAAACAGGTTCAGCCACTTGGAGATTAGAGGCCGGAAGTGAGCCCTTTTGGTACGGGGTCGCTTTTTAGACTGGTCCGTTATGACATTCAGAGAAAAATCCAATGGTGAGAAGAGCGCAATTTCGGTGCGCTTTTTCTGACAATTAACAATTTGTGCTTATTGCGATTTTTGTATTGGAGAAACAACATGTCCAAAATTTTTAACGGCCTGCTGGCGGTTTCGGCATTCTCTTGTCTGGCGGCAGCCAGCAGCGCATCGGCTGACAGCGGCTTCGCTTACGCCATGGCCAATGGTAAAACTTACGGCGATTTTCGCCTCCGTTATGAATCTGTCGAGCAGGATAATCTTCGCGACGACGCCACTGCGCTGACCTTGCGATCCATGCTCGGCTACAGCACGGGAACCCTGAACGGCTTTTCGGCCACGGTTGAATTTGAAGATGTTCGAATTGTGGCTGGAGAGGGTGACTACAGTGCGGACCCTGCCGGGTACAAGCCTGGCGAGTACTCGGTCATTGCCGACGCCGAAACCACCGAGCTGGACCAGGGCTTCGTGCAATATAAAAGCGGTGCCTTTACTGCAAAGGCAGGGCGTCAGGTTCTGACCTATGACGGCCACCGCTTTGTCGGTCACGTTGGCTGGCGCCAGGATCGTCAAACCTTTGATGGTTTGAGCATCAATTACCAGGCGAGCAAGAAAGTGGCGATTAACCTTGCCTATCTCGATCAGCGCAATCTGATTTTTGCTGAAGCGAAGGATGTGGATTCTTCCGATACTCTGCTCAATGTCAGCTACCAGTCTCCCATTGGTAAAGTGGTGGGTTACAGCTACCTGCTCGAAGATGAAGATGCTGACCTTACCATTGATACCTACGGCTTGAGCTTGAACGGTACCCAGCCCGCTGGAGATATCAACGTGCTGTACGCGCTTGAGTATGCCACTCAGAGCCAGGAAAACGCCGCCGGTGTTGAAACCGATGCGGACTACATGCTGGTCGAAGGCGGTGTTGTGGTGGCGGGTTTAACCCTCAAACTGGGATACGAAGTGTTGGGCTCGGACGATGGCATGGGTGGTTTCCAAACTCCGCTGGCGACCCTGCATAAATTTAATGGCTGGGCGGATATTTTCCTGAAAACGCCGGATGTGGGCCTGGTCGATAGCTATCTCTCCGTTGGTGGCAAAGTGGCCGGTGGCGCCTGGGCGCTGGTGTATCACGAGTTCACTGCGGATGAGGACGATACCCTTTCCGATCACGGCACTGAGGTAGATGCTGTGTACAGCCGGCCAATTGGCAAAAATTACTACGCTGGAATCAAATACGCTGCTTACTCTGCGGATGAAACCGCGGTAGATACTGACAAGCTCTGGGTTTGGGTTGGGGCAAAGTTCTGATACCCCCAAAATCTTTTTGGAAGCTGCTTGTGCTCCTCAATCCTGGGGGAGGAATGCGCAGAGTGCTTCGAACCCTGTGCAACAAGCGGATGTGATCCGCGTATAAGCAGTGATACCATGCCACACAGTTTTCTGTGTGGTTTTTTTGTTCATGCATATTCATATTCTTGGTATCTGCGGCACCTTTATGGGCGGGCTGGCAATACTTGCCCGGCAGCTCGGTTACACCGTGACGGGCTCTGACGCCAATGTCTACCCGCCGATGAGCACCCAGCTGGAGGCCCAGGGAATTACCCTGATGGAGGGCTATGATCCGGCGCATCTCGATCCGGCACCCGATCTCGTGGTGGTGGGCAATGCCATGTCGCGGGGCAATCCGGCGGTGGAATTTATGCTCGACCGGGGGCTGCGTTATACCTCGGGACCTCAATGGCTGAGTGATCATGTGCTGCAGGGGCGCTGGGTGTTAGCCTGTTCGGGGACCCACGGCAAAACCACCACAACCAGTATGCTCGCCTGGGTATTGGAAGACTGCGGTTACCAGCCCGGTTTTCTGATCGGCGGCGTGCCCGCCGATTTTGGGATTTCGGCGCGCCTTGGCGACAGTGACTTCTTTGTTATTGAGGCCGATGAGTACGACAGTGCGTTTTTTGATAAACGCTCCAAGTTTGTCCACTATCGGCCGCAGACCCTGATTATCAATAATCTCGAATTTGATCACGCTGATATCTTTCCTGACCTGGCGGCCATTCAACGCCAGTTTCACCATCTGATTCGCACGGTTCCCGGGGGCACCGGCAAGATTTTAAATCCCGTGGGTGTGGCCACCATTGATGAGGTGGTGGACATGGGCTGCTGGAGCGAGCGTGAGCAGTTCAGTGCAGAGGGGGCGCAGGATGGTGCGACGTGGTGGGCGCAAGCGCGCAGTGCTGACGGTTCGCGCTTTGCGGTGTTTTCCGAGCGCGGCGAGCACGGTGAAGTGACATGGCGCCACACCGGCCAGCACAATATTAACAATGCGCTGGCGACCATTGCGGCCGCGCACCATGTTGGCGTCCCGGCTGAGGAGAGTATTGCTGCGCTGAGCCGCTTTCAGGGTGTAAAGCGGCGAATGGAATTGTTGGCAGAGATAGCGGGTATCTGTGTTTACGATGATTTTGCCCATCATCCTACGGCGATTGAGACGACCCTGGCTGGCCTGCGTGGTCGGGTCGATCAGGGGCGAATCGTTGCTCTGATTGAACCGCGATCCAATACCATGCGTATGGGAATATACCGCGACCGACTGGCGGCTTCTTGTCGCGATGCGGATCAGGTCTTGTGGTATCAGCCGCCGGGGCTGGATTGGTCGCTGGAATCGGTTGTTGCCGACAGCCCCGTACCGGCGAAAATCTGTGATGATCTCGATACGCTGGTCAGGCAATTGGTGGGAGAGCTCAAAGCCGGTGATAGTCTGGTGATTATGAGCAATGGGGGCTTTGGTGGCGTCCATCAAAAAATTGTGGCGGCATTGCAGCAGCGTTGGCAGTCGAGTCAGTAACGTCGGCGATCACACAGGACATATCACCTTTGGAGACAGCTTCCATCAACAACAAGCGAATTACTCTGGCGATGACCGGGGCCTCGGGCGCGCAATACGGTTTGCGTCTGCTGGAATGTCTGCTAGCGGCGGGCTGCGAAGTTCACTTTATGATTTCCAAGGCGGCGTTGCTGGTGGTGGCGACCGAGACTGAGCTGACCCTGTCGGCAAAGCCGGGGCTGCTAAAGCAGCAGCTGCTGGACGCGTTTCCGGGTTGCGGCGACTGCGCCGACCGGCTCCATGTTCACGGCCTGGAAGACTGGATGGCGCCGGTCGCCTCCGGGAGTGGCGCGCCGTCGTCGATGGTGGTTTGTCCGGCGAGCACCGGAACGCTTTCGGCTATCGCCTGTGGTGCCAGTAATAACCTGATTGAACGCGCGGCGGATGTCGCACTCAAAGAGCGGCGGCAGCTGATTTTGCTGACCCGGGAAATGCCTCTGTCGACGCTGCATTTGCAGCATATGCTCAGCCTGAGCCAGATGGGCGCTACGGTGATGCCGGCGTCTCCGGGCTTTTATCGGCGTCCAGAATCGGTGGCCGATCTGGTGGATTTTGTCGTCGCCCGGATTCTTGATCACTTGCATATAGAACAGCAACTCGTGCCCCGCTGGGGCGAATAAGGAAACTACATGCTCGCTACAACCTATCGGCTATACGAAAACCTGGTGCTGCGTCGCGCGCCCTGGGTGATGGTTATTTTGCTTGCCGTTGTCGGCTGGCTGGGCAGTTACGCCCCGACCATCAAGCTCGATGCCTCCTCTGAGGCACTGGTGCTTGAAGGGGACACCTCGCTGGCTTACTACCGCGAAATTACCAAGCGCTACGGCAGTGAAGATTTTCTGGTGGTGACCTACCAGCCCCACGGCGACCTGCTTGCGGACGAGCAGCTAAAAACCATCGATGATCTGCGCGGCCGGCTTGCCGAATTGCCGGGCGTGTCGAGTGTGACCTCGATTCTTGATGTGCCGATGTTGGACAGTCCCCGGGTGAGTTTGACCGATGTCACCGGTGGCGAGATTCCCACTTTGCGCACCCCGGGTATCGATAAGGAGTTGGTGCGCAAAGAGTTGGAAACCAGCCCGATATACCGGTCCCTGCTGACCAGCCCGGACGGCACAACGACAGCCTTGCAGGTAAATCTTAAGCGAGATGAGCGCTATTTCGAATTGCTCTATGCGCGCAACGATTTGCGGGAATTGGCAAATTCCGGTGACCTGGAGGCTCAGACCCAGTTGCACGAGGCTGAGCGCGCCTTTGCTGACTACAATGTGGTGGTGCATGAGCGCGAGGAAAAGCTGGTGGCGGCAGCGCGCGCTATTCTGAACGATTATCGCGACAATGCCCGCGTTTTCCTCGGTGGCGTGCCGATGATTGCCGTCGATATGATCGACTTTGTGAAAAGCGATTTGGCGACCTTTGGCACGGGAATACTGGCGTTTATTGTGGTGATGCTGGCGGTGATTTTTCGCAGCCTGCGCTGGGTGTTTATTCCCCTGGCAACCTGCGTATTTACCGTCGTCTTTATGTTGGGCTTGCTGAGCTTTCTCGATTGGCGACTGACGGTGATTTCCGCCAATTTTGTCGCCATATTGCTGATCATTACCCTGGCCATCACCATTCACCTGGTGGTGCGTTATCGGGAGCTTGCCGCCGCGCAGCAGCAGGCCAGCCAGCTTGAGCTGGTGTCACTTACCGTGCAGAAAATGCTGCGCCCCTGTATTTATACCTCGTTAACCACACTGGTGGCATTCGCCT
>JBFEVY010000337.1:0-3740 GCA_041546665.1 Spongiibacteraceae bacterium
AGGGGTCGGCCTCGCTGGCATGACCGGCGAGGTTGAGTGCCGGGTCCAGATCGCCAGCACCGAGAGTTCCGGTGCCGGTCGTGCCGGGGTCTTGCCATTCCTCTACGCCGACAATAGTAAAGAATTGTGTGGGAATGCCCGCAGTGGTCAGCGCAGCGGCCATTTGCCGCCCCTGATCATGGGTGACCAGGCCGTCGTTTACGGCGTGAATGACCGTGGCGGCCTTGAGCCCCCCCAGCATCATTTCCACTGCATGCAGTGCGGGGGAGCGACGTACGTACGCCAGGGGGCATTCGATTGGCGTGCCGCCGGTATCGCGTTCAATGCCGCTGGTGGCCGCCTGCGCGGTTTCGTTGCCAACAAGCTGGCCGGCGGCCAGGGCTTCAGTATAGGTTTCGGTCAGCTGGCTGACCCCTTCGACATCCAGCCAGTAATCAAATAGCGAACTTCCATCTTCACTGAGGGCGATGGATTCAACAATTGCCGTACCAGAAACGGCACCGCCCATTGAAACCCCCATCAGGTATACCGTTTCCACGCTGGGAAACTTCTCCAGGGCGTAACGGGTGGCGGTGATCAGGTCATGGGCGCCCCGCAGCGCAGGAAAACCCAGGTTGTCGCGATAATCGGTGGTCACATAGGCAACGCTGCCGGGTTGATTCTCCAGCAACTGCGTTGCGCGAATTTCCCGTAGCATATGCGGCAGCCAGCTTGCCTCTACGGTGTGTCCGATGCCGTGGGCAAACACCACCAGGCGGGTTGGGAGTTCATCCTTTTTATAGACCAGTATGCCTTCCGGCAGTGGTAGATTGGATTCTGTATCTGGGGCGCAACCCGGCGTGATATCCGCCGGTACAATTTCGATCTGGGAGTTGGTTATGAAGGTCTCGGTAACATAATTGCTGCTACTGCCGGAGGTGCTGCTGCTTGAACCTCCGCAGGCACTGAGCAGAAACGAGGCTGCTGCCAAGAGAATAAGAGTACTGCGGTTAATCATGGCTGATCGCCTCGTATTATTGTTGAGGGTTTCAGCTATGTTACGCCACAAGACTATTGTGATCTAGTTGGGGGCTGCCGCTATTGCGGTGTTTTACTGGCCATGGAGGGCTCAATGGCGGGATAGCCCGCCTGTTTCAGGTTGAGGTAACCGCCCTTGATTACGGAGATAGCATCGTAGCCCATTTCCTCCAGTATGCTCGCGGCCTGAGCGGCGCGGCGCCCCGAACGGCAGTACAGCACTATTGGCTGGTGCTTATTGGGAAGCCGTGTCTCCGCAGTGGCTTTGATTTGATCGAGCGGGATCAGACTGGCGTCCCGTATATGTCCTGCCTGCCACTCCTGGGGCGTGCGGACATCGACGAATAAGGCGTCCTGATTGATCAGCGGTAGCGCTTCTTCGGCGGTAATCTGGGTAATGGGTGCAAAACCGATAACCTTACCGCAGCCAAACAGGCCGACCACGGTAATAATGAGCAGGGCGTGGCGAAGATGACGGAATGTATTCACGACGGTAACCCTCAGGGGACTTTGTCTCATTTTAATACGGAGGGGGGTATAAGTCATCTATTAGTGGGCGCGGTGGTGGCGGAGCTGGTGAGTCCTGTGTGAATAGTGTCGTGTTTTCAAGGCGTAAATAGCTCGCCAGGGTAGGTACTGCCCCTGATTACCATTGGTGTTGGGATACATAGAGTAGGCTACTGTAAATACGGGCAATTTGTGACGTAGGTGAAGGCGCTGCCTGTGGTGGTGCCGCTTTGGAGAATGGACAGTACGATGTATCTGAAAGAAGGTAAATAGGCTATATATGAAAAGTGCTTTTCCGAAATGGGTTGCGTGGTGCTAAAAAACTTTTGGATGTCATCCAGGGGGGATATCGGGCGTATTGCTTTGTTGGCGGGCTTGGTCTTTACCGGCTTTTCAGCAGTGGCGATATATGTCTCAGACAGTATCGCCAGGGAGAACGCCATTGCGGATATTCGCTCGGTTCTTACACTAAAAAATACCAAGCGAGTCGAGCGCTTTTCGGGCCGCGTGTATGCCCTGCGGCGGGAGGTGGTGTTTCTTGCCAAAACGCCGCCCATTCAGGGCATTATTCGCGCAGTAGAGCAGCAGGGCTTTGATCGCGAGGGAAACAGCACCGACGAAATATGGAAGGCACGGTTGGCGAATATTTTTGCGGCCTATATGGAGTCGCACCCCGAGGTTTACCAGGCGCGCTATATCGGCGTTGCCGGCGATGGCCGGGAGCTGGTTCGCGTCGAGCTTCGCGGTGGCCACGCTTATACCGTGCCCGAGGATGCGTTGCAAAACAAAGGCAGCCGGGATTATTTTAAAGCGGCGATTCGGCTTGCCGATGGCGAAGTGTTGCTGTCTGACATCGATCTCAATCGGGAACGCGGCAAAATTGAACGGCCCCACCGCCCAACTCTGCGGGTGGCAACACCGGTACGAGATGCCAATGGCCAGCCATTCGGGATTGTGATTCTTAATGCGAATTTGTCGGATCTGCAGGAATTGAGTGAAAGCCTTAATCACCAGCGCTATAGCTACGTGCTAAACAGTACGGGCGATTTTTTGGCGCACCCTGATCCTGACAAAACCTACGGTTTTGATCTGGGCACGCGCCATCGTTGGCAGGACGAATTTATCGCGCCGGAAGCAGGCTTTTTGCAAAGCGGAATGTACGAGAGTACGGCGGGGCAGCGATTGGCGGAGTTTCAGTCGTTCTCGCTTGATGAAACGGACAGCTCCCGCAAACTCTACTTTGTAGAAACGGCGGCCGAGGCAGTGATCGACGAAGCGGTTGCTCGCTCCCGCTCGGTGGTATTGCTCGTGCTGGCCGGGGTGGGCGGAATAGGCGGAATCGGTATTTATCTTCTGAGCCTGAGTCTGCAACGCAGGGAAGAGAGCCACCTAAAAAATGCCGAGCTGGCGGCAATTGTTGATAGCTCCAATGATGCGATTATCGGCACAACCCTCGACGACGTGGTGACCTCCTGGAACGCTGCGGCTGAAGGTATGTTTGGCTATTCCGCGCGGGAGGCACTTGGGCAGACGCTGACGGAGCTGATGTTGTTGCCTGAACAGGTTGAAGAAGAAGGTATTATTCTGGCGCAAATTCGCCGCGGGGAAGTGGTACCTCCATTTGAAACGGTGCGGCGCTGTAAGGACGGCGGTCGAATCGATGTTTCTGTTACGGTGTCTCCGGTCACGGGCTCCGATGGTTGGGTTGTTGGTACGGCCAAGATTGTTCGGGATATTAGCGCTGAAAAGGCGATTCGCGACAAGATTCACGACTTGAATCAATCGCTGGAGCAGCAGATTGCGCAGCGCACCTCTGCCCTGAAAAAGGCGCTGGCGTTGCAGGCTGCTATTCTGGAGCGGGCCGGTTATGCCATCTACTACGGCAATGCAAAGGGGATAATCGAAATTTTTAATCCGGCCGCGGAGGCGCTACTTGGTTATTCGGTAGAGGAAGTTGTCGGCAAGCTTACCCCGTTGCATTTTCTTGACCCAGATGAATTCCGTAACCGCTTTGGCCGCGAGCTCGACGACCTCAAAGGGTATGCCGAGGGCGATGCAGAGACCTCGCTGTTGGACAAGGACGCGGCAGAGGCGGAGTGGACCTATATCGCCAAAGATGGCCGTCGTATTCCCACTCTGGTGCGCTACAGCTCGCTGCAGAATGAAGCAGGCGAACCGATAGGGCATTTGGCGATTATTGTCGACCTCAGCGACCG
>JBFEVY010000246.1:0-5473 GCA_041546665.1 Spongiibacteraceae bacterium
CATCGATTCATAGGCAATGGTGCCAGCCAGAATAATCAGGTCTGCCCAGGAAAGCTTGTTGCCGTATTTCTTTTTGATGGGCCACAACAGGCGGCGGGCCTTGTCGAGGTTGACGTTGTCGGGCCAGCTGTTAATCGGCGCAAAACGCTGATTACCGGTGCCGGCGCCACCGCGGCCGTCGGCGATACGGTAGGTGCCCGCAGCGTGCCAGGCCATGCGAATCATCAAGCCGCCGTAGTGCCCCCAGTCTGCGGGCCACCAGTCCTGGCTGTCAGTCATCAGCGCGTGCAAATCTTTTTTCACGGCCGCAAGGTCGAGCTTTTTAAATTCTTCCGCGTAATCCAGGCCGTCGTCCAGCGGGTTGGTCTTGCTGTCATGCTGGTGAAGAATGTCCAGGTTGAGCGCGTTGGGCCACCAGTCCATATTGGAGGTTCCAACCGATGTATTGCCGCCGTGCATGACGGGGCATTTGCCTGTTGATGCTGTTTTGTCATTGTTCATAGCGTGTTTCCTTTCGTTGTAATCGTAGAGCGAGTTGTGGCGTTAGTTCGCGTATAGCATTGCTATTTTCAATCTCGCGCGGGCGGGCCATGGGTGTTTAAACCACCGGTATTTAAACAAACGCGTCCGCTAAAATCTCATTGCGTTTGGCAGTTTCAAATACATTGGTTTGGCGTTATGCCCTCATGGTTGAGTCGGCGTTTTTTTGAGCAAGTTGTTTAATCATTTTCAAGTTTTCTACTGTCGCTTGAATTGCAGTATAGATTGCATTTGCATCAGGGTTGACCTCGGCGGGGTGTGCCCGGCTTCGGAAAATCTTTACCCCGAGGTAGTTCTCCAGGCGCGAGATTTGCCCGCTAATTGTGCCCACAGTGACGTTACATTTTTTCGCAGCCTGCTGGACGCTGCCGGTCTCGGCAACGGCGACAATGTATTGCAGGGTTCGACAATTCATCGGCAATTTCCCCTATCGGTATTGGATACAGGTTCAGAGTAGTCTGCTTTGTTGGTTTTGTATAATTTATTGATTTTATTGTTTTGATCGGAAATACCTATCAATTTATTGGTCGTTGCCGAAGTGGTGTGCCAAATGAGGGGGGAGCGGTGTGCTGCGGGGTGGATGCGAAGCGGCTAGATCTGCTGCCCCAATAACTTGGCGAGTGAGGCGAGTTGTTGTTTGATGCTGCTGAGGGTTTCCGCAGGGGGTAGCGAGCCTCTGGCCTGTTGCACGCCGTACCACAGGAGGGTCAGGTAGCGGTAGATGATTTGCCAGTGGCCTAGGCGTTGCCAGTCTTCATTTGTGGCAGGTCGGTTCAGGTAGGCTTCGAGAAAGCTGCTCTGCTGTTGTGTGTTGAGCTGATGTCCGTCGAAGAGTACGGCGAGGTCATAGAACGGGTCGCTCGTGGCGGCGTATTCCCAATCAATGGCGTACAGGCGGCCGCTATTCGAGACAAGCAGATTGCCTGGCAACAGATCGTTGTGGGTGAGGCAAATGCCCTGAGTGAGAGTTTCTGCTTTTGCAATATGGGGGAAGATTCTCTCCGCCAGTGATTGCAGGTCTGAACTGAACAGTGCGTCGGGGGGAATTTCACGGAGGTAGCTGGCAATCTTATCGCTGATATTCAGCGCAGAATCTATCGGTGGTAGTTGGTGGACCTGTTGCAGTAAGGTGGCAAGCTTAACCAGGGCGCCATCCTCTTCGGCGCGCCAGGGCCGCCCTTCAATGTAACGGGTGACCAGATAGCGATGCCCCGGATCGGTATAAACCAGCGGCGCGCAAAGCCCAACTGAGTCGGCCCGGCGCAATGCCTGGTTTTCCGCTACGCGGTTGAGGTTCAGCGCGTCGCTAATCGTGGAATTCAGCCGGAGTACCACCTTCCCTGAATCGGTGGCGAGCAGATAGTTGGTATTCGTCAGACCGCCGGGCAGTGTTTCGAGCAGCCTTGGCTTGGTGGCGTTCCAGCGCGACCAGTCTTCGGGAATAATGTCATCTCGAACAGTTGTCATGTTTAGCACTGCGCGTCTACTGCAGCGGGCTCGATGGTGCTGGCCGTTCTCTCCCTTTGGTAAATCGCGTACCACTGAAAGAAACCAATGATGACAATCACCACATACAGAATAAACAACAGTGCGGTGAGGTAGAGACCCCGGTCGATGTAAAGATAGACTGAGGCGCCGTCGATGACGATCCAGTACAGCCAGTTTTCCAGCACTTTCTTTGTCACCATATACGTGGTGACCACGGCGCCCCAGGTGGTGAAGGAGTCAATGTAGGGCAGGGCGGCTCGAGTCGAATGCTGCAGGCTGTAGCCGAAGATTGCGCTGAGGAGGAGTATGGCGCCGATGGTGATCAGGTGAGTGCGGGCAGACCAGCAATGGATTTCCAGGTCGTCTTCGCTGTTTTTATGATGGTGCCACTGCCACCAGCCGTACACCGCCATAATGAGATAGAACACCTGCAGGGCCGACTCCATCAGCAGGCTGACATCCCAGAACAGATACAGATAGATCGCTGTGCTGATAAACGCGGCGTACCAGCAACTGATCTGTTCCTTCATCGCCAGTAATAAATACGCCAGTGCAAGCACCACGGCGATCACTTCGAGGAGAGACATCGCGGCAACGGCACCGGCGATTTTCTCGGTGACATCAGCGCTGATCATGCCTGGTTTGCCGGGCTGAGATCACCTTCGATGAACTTGCAGACAAAAATGGCGCGGCCATAGGTTTCGTAGGACTGGCGCATTTCCTTTTTCATCGCGTCCATCACCAGCTCGTAATCGCCAAAGACCTGGGTGCTCATGGTATTGGTAATTACGGTGAGTTCGGGGTGGGTATTGAGGCGGTCGATAAAGTCCTTGATGGCGGGAATATACTCGTCCTTCAAGGGGTACATGCTGATTTCTACCGAGAGTTTCATGGGCGTGCTCCTATACGCTAAGGCCGTGCAGTCGGGGCGGCGCAATACCGCCCCGCAGGCTTAGAAAGTGTAGCTGGCTGAAATGCCCACTACCCGCGGCGCGCCGAACTGGTAGTAGGCCTCCGGCGCATAGCCATTGGCAGGATTGTTACCGTACTGGTTACTAAAGTAAAAGCCCCTGGTGTAGTAGTCCTTGTCGGTGAGGTTTCTGCCGAACAGAGCCAGCTCCCAGTTGTTGGCCTGATAGCTCAGTCGGGCGTTGAAAAGTTCGTAGCGGCGTGACTGCTCGTTATGGCTGTTAGAGAAATAGAACTTGTCCTTGCCTTCCACTTCTACGCGCAGGCTCAGATTGCTGAGTAGTGCGATCTCCGCACCAGCGTAGAACTGGTAGTTTGGTGCGTGGGCAACGTCCCGGCCGTCGAGGTCAACGGGAGCCAGGGCAACGCCGTTGTAGTCGTCCCGGGCATCCACATGGCTGGAGCTTTCAAAGTCTTCAAACTCAGCGTTCAACCAGCCCGCCGAGGCGAACAGCAGCAGTGCGTCGCTGGCCATATAGTTCAGCTCGACTTCCAGGCCGGAGGTCTTGCCTCCGCCGGCGTTGGCCAGGTAGTCGTCAAAGCCGAAGGTGTTCGGGTCGAAAATGGAGACCTTGGCCTGGACATCGTTGCGGTCCTGGTAGAAGGCGGCGACCTGAGCCTGAAGGCGCTGGTCAAGCCAGCTGCCCTTGATGCCCAGTTCATAATTTATCATCTGCTCGGTATCAAACTCGTAGGTGTCTGAGGTGATGTTGGGGTTGCTCGCCGAGGCGGAGATAATCTGCCCGTTCACGCCGCCCGCTTTATAGCCGCGGGAGACCTTTCCGTAGACCAGGGTGTTGTCGGTGTAGCGGTATTCCAGAGTGATATCGCCGCCCCACAGGTCTTCATTTTTATCCTGTTTTACCATCAGGGAATCCGAGTAGTCCGCGGCGCGATACTCGTAGCGCAACCCAGTTACGAGGGTGAGCGTGTCGTTCAGCACGGTTCTCAACTGCCCGTAGAGGGCCTGGTTTTCGGTATCAAACTGGCTGGTGAAGCTGGCGTTTCTGCTCAGGTCTTCCTCTTCCTGACGCAGATACAGGCCCATTACCCAGCTGCTGCGACCGTTAAACAGCGCCGATTTCTCGGTGGACAGAAGGCGCAGGTCAATGCTGATATTGTCTTTGTCGCGCTGGTAATTGTCGGTGGAGCTGTACTCGTTGGGGTTAAAGCCCACGTAGGTCCAGTCCTCGTCATAACCGTACTCGGTGTTGGAGTTCGCCAGGCTGACCACGGATTCCAGGGCGAAGCTGTCACTGCCCGACCAGCGCGTGGTGATAGCGGCAGCGGCGGTTTCCTGAGTGTCGCGACCGGGCTGGTCAGACAGGGTGTTGCGGGTGTTGTACAGGGAGAAAGCGTCGTAGCCGTTGTCGGCGTTCAGGTAGAGCAGGGCGAGATCAATCTGCAGATCATCGCTGGCCTGAAAGCGTAATTTACCGCGCACCACGGACTCGTCGATATTATTGGTGTCGTCGCGGCCCAGATAACGGTTGTCGATATAACCGTCGGACTGTTCGTTTTGCACAGCAAGACGGTAGGACAGTTTTTCACTCAAGGGCCCGCTGGCCACTGCGGAGAGGGTATAACTGTCGTACTCAGCAACTTCCGCCGACACCCTGGCGGTCGGCTCTTCACTGGGTGCCTGGCTGCTCATATAAATTAAACCCGCCAGGGCATTGGCACCGTACAGTGTGCCCTGCGGGCCGCGCAGCACTTCCACCTGGGCGATGTCCAGAGTGCTGGCCGCCAGGCCCAGACCAGTAAAGTCGATGCCGTCGATCAACAGGCCCACCGAGGGGTTCACCGGATCGATAAACTGGCTGCGTTCACCGATGCCGCGAATCTGAAAAAAACGGCCTCGGGAGGCGCCGGCAGAAAAGTTTACATTGGGCGCGAGATTGAGCAGCTGTTCAATATTGCGGGCGCCCCGTGCGGCGATGGCGTCTTCATCGAAGACGCTGACGCTATTGGCAAGATTAAGCAAGTTAGTGTCAACAAACTGGCTGATGACGGTGACTTCTTCCAGGCTGCTATTGCTGGCTGTGTCGGCGGCAATGGCGGTGCTGTTGGCGAGCGCGGCGCAACTGGCAAGGGCGGTGAGGCCCAGCGTTTTAACGCGAGTGTTCTTATTGAGATGTTTCATGGTTCTCTCTCGTGTGGAGCTTGATGAAAGAGACCCGGTGTGCGACGTGAAGAGGACTATTTGTGAGATACCTATTCCTACGCCGGTATTAACCGGATCAGGTTCAAGGGTTTGCGGGCCGGTATACGCGATACCGAGTGCATCTCAGGCCGAAGCCACCCCTTAGGTTTTGCGGGCGGGACTATAGCAGAAAATTTCAGTGACAGATATGTGAATGCCCGCCCTGGCGGTGACTGAGGCGGGCGAAGAGCGACTACCAGCTGTCGATAAACCGCCCTTTGTGTGGTTTAGGCTTGGCTGCGGCGGCCCTCAGGCCCCGGCGCAGCCATTTGC
>JBFEVY010000084.1:0-11551 GCA_041546665.1 Spongiibacteraceae bacterium
TACCGCATTCTGCGGGATACCCGCCGCAACTGTGCCGGCGGAGCGACGCCCTGGCAAACCTGGCTGTCCTGCGAAGAAATTGAGGACGGTCTGGTCTACGAGTGCGACCCCTTTGGCGATGCCGATTCGGCTGTGGCACATCCAGCGCTGGGTTTGTTCAACCATGAAGCGGCCGCCGTGGATTTGCCGACCCGCAGTGTCTATCTTACCGAGGACTCCGGTAGTGGTCGCTTGTATCGCTTTACCGCCCTTGGTAACGCAACCGCTATCAATGGTCGCGAAGGATTGAACCTTGATGCAGGTCTGTTGGAAGTCCTTGAAATCGAGGGTTTTGAAAATGGCGGCTATCAGGAAGATCTGAATCAGGCCCGCACCCTGCATAAGGTAAGTTGGGTGCCCGTGCAATCGCCCGACCGTCCCCAAGCAGAGGTGCGTGCAGAGCTTGAAGTTGTTGGCAGTGCTCCCGGCACCGTGTTTAAAGGCGGTGAGGGTATCTGGATGCAGTACTTCCCGGAAGGTCAACGACCAACAGTTGATGGCAGCGCCAACCCCTTGCGGGCGGTGGTATTTTTTACCTGTAAGGGTGATAACCGTGTCTACGCTCTGGACGTCGACAACGACCTGATTGAAGTGGTGTTCGACAACGACCAGTTGGTTGGTGAAGATGTGCCGATGGATGATGTGGATAATCTCGTCGTCAGTCCCGCAGGAGATGTGATTGTGGCCGAAGACGGTGATGCCATGCGACTGCTGTTGGTGATTCCGAATCAGCCATCGAAGATCCTGTTGCAGGTTCCGGGTGGCAGCAGTGAGCTGACGGGGCCGGCGTTCACCGCAGATGGCAGCCGCCTGTATTTCAGTTCCCAGCGGGGGCCGGTGTTCTTCGGAATCAGCGGACTGGGTGTGACCTATGAGTTGAGCATCCCCGAAAGGTTTAGAAGTTGGGATTAAATCAAACAGCGGAGGGAACTGAGGATGCTCAGTCCCTCCTGTTTAAAAACGGGCGTAGGCTTAGAAACTGCGCCCGAAGGAAATCCCTGCGGTTTTAACCTTGTATTTAACATCAACTTCGCCGCCGCCGAATGAATCGGGAATCGAATTGTTGCCATAAATTGTGGTGCCTGGGGTGAACAAATAATAGGCGCTAAATGACCATTTCGAAAATTTTCGAACCAACCCAAGCGTGTATTGATTGTCCAGCGTCACCGGGGCAAGCATGCTGAATAGCGTTTCGCCAGACCGGTTTACCTGGTTGCTGCGAATATAGCCTGCGCTCAATTCCAGGGTTTCGCTGGCTTTCCAGGTGGCTCCGAATTTGAGTGCACGCATATCTTTGAAAGCAAAGCCGGGGCCGTTTTTGCTGCCCATAAGCTTGCCTTCCTCGGTCAGTTTGTCGAGGCCATACTCGAAGGCATCGATCTTTGAGTATTCCTGTTTTTGATATTCAAAGCCAAATTGCAGGGTGTCCGTAGCCTGCCAGGCCAGGGCGCCTCCCCAGATGGCAGGGAGTTCCAGTGAGCCGCCGTCGGCGAGCAGGCCCTTGTATTTTTTATGTTTTTCAGTCCAGTTTTTCGAACGGTAGCCTATGCCTGCCGTGACACCTGGCGCAAGTTCACCGTGCCAACCAACGCTAAACCCCAGGGTTCTTGATCCGTCTGACCCGGCATTTGAAACGTGGTTGGGCGACGTTGAATAGGGTGCTAGAAACTGCAGGCCCTCTACCTTCAGCTTTTGGTAGCCCAGGTTCAGGGCGGCGCCGAAGCTGTGGCCTGTATTACTATGATAGCTACTAACCAGTGAGAGCGCCGTCGAGGTCATTTTCATTTTCATTGGCGATGTGGCGCCCAAGCGCGCGTAGGGGCTTTCATCATAGTCCGGACCAATGCCTGCACTTTGCATGGTGACGCCAATACTGTAATGCTCGTTCAGTTGTTTCGCCCAGCCACCCTGGGGAATAAAAAGATACAGCGAGCGATCACTAAAGTGTTTGCTGTCCTCGCCGAGGGCGTTGTCTTTTATCCAGACGGTGGAGCGGGGTCTCAATACATTCAGGCCGATATCGTAGCGATTTCCCATCTCCGATAGCAGCGCCGGGTTCAGTCCGATAGCCGTGGTTTCCGGTGCCATTGTGTAGGTGACGCCGCCGCGTCCCTGGGCACGAATACCGGCGCCGTGCTCGAAAACGCCCAGTGTAGCCTGTGCGGGTAGCGCGCTTAGCAGCGTGGTTGTTGCCAGTACTGCCGAAACCTTGTGTCGCAGCGCCATGTTAGGAATCTCCATAGGGGAAAAGTATTGCGAGCCGGCAATGGCGAGCAATGTCGTACCTGTCCCACCTCATCCCTTCCTGGAACCTGTCACGGATTTTCAGGTAGCTAAATTTTTGTTTTCGAGGTCAAGTCAGTCCTTTAAGCGCACCTCGTCGGATCAAAATTTTTGATCCTAAGAAAAGCATATCTCAAAGTTAAGCAAAAATATACTGAACGGTATATTTTTGATTTCGAGCGTATTGAGGCGAGTCTCCGGCCCTGGAGTGCCTTGGTCAGTGGGGATGCTGTCTTTAAGGTGGACGCAAAAAAGCATAGCGCGGTATCCTGAAACAAGGGGGGAAGACCGGGGATGCGAAAGCACACGGTTTGATTTCTTTACCTTGGTTGGACGAACAAGCTGACGTTACTGAGGAGTTGCTTGTGAAAAAATCTGCGCAGATCTTGGGTGGTACTCCCTTTTTGGCGAGCGTGCTCGCGAGCCTTATTGCAATGCCGGTGTTGGCGTTATCTCCGGAAGCGGAAAAGGGCAAAGCCGAATTTGCGGCCTGCAATGCCTGTCACAATGCCACATTGAATCCGCCGTTGGCGCCACCGATTTGGGGAGTGCAGCGCCGGTATAAAATGCAGGCGGTGGATCGGGACGGTTTTATTGATCAGTTAGCCGGCTTTGTTGCGGCCCCCAGTGCGGACAGTGCCTTGTTCACCCAGGCGGTGACCCGGTTCGGCTTGATGCCTGCGCTGGCGCTGCCCGATGAGACCTTGCGAAATATTGCCGCGTATATCTGGGAGGAAAGTTTTGAACCGCCCTGTGAACACTGGAAGGCCGGGGCCGAAATTGCGATGCGGGAGGGGGATCAGGCCCACGCCGCGAAGGACCTGAAAATGCTTAAACGCTTCTGCGGGAATTAACCGGGCCGGGTCTCTTCATCCTCTTGTGCGGTGGCGGGGTCTCCGGTTTTTTCAGTGCTTTCAAACGCGGTGTCAGACACCGCATTATCTTGTTGATCAGGCTCTGTCGCGGGTTCTTCGTCTGTAGTTTCTTCGACAGTGAGCTCGGTGTTGGCGTCTTCAACGTTTTCTTTGCCGCTGTCACCATCCTGTTTTCGGGTGTCACTTTCCAGCCGCGCCAGCACCTTCACTGCTTTGTACCAATGCTCGTTAAGCTGTTTGATCTCGCTAATGAAATCGATGGCATTGATCATTTTTTCCAAACTGATCGACCCCCGTGTTCCGGCCTCAAGCAGGTTCTCCTTGAGTCTGTCGCGGTCGTGTTTCAGGGAGTGGTAGGTGTTTTCCAGCTCTTCAAAGTAGAGTTCGGAGTCGGGGCTTGTCGCGGAATTCAGAAATTCGCAGGAGTTGTCGCGAAAGCTGTCTAATTCCTGCTCTAGGCTGAGATTAGCCAGACCGCCAAGCTTGCTACGGGTTTCCAGAGCGTTGGCGAGCACGCCGGCACAGGTCATAAAATACTGGTCAACGCGCATCAAACCGGAGAGCTGGTTGGTGACTTCCTCGTTCAGCGAGGCCCGCTCAAGATTCACAATAAAACTGGATACTGCGTTGGACAGCTGGTGAATGGCGTTGATTTTTTGTTCGAGATCCGCGCTGGAAATTTCTGTGTTCAGCGTTTGTTTGGCCGCGTCGCCGATGTGCTCCGCGGTGCGTTGCAACTCCAGAATCAGCGCATTCACCGCCAATACAGGCGTACCGGCAGTGGTTTTGTCCAGATAGCGGGGTTTACCCAGCGATTCGCCAGTGGAGACAAAGCGGCGTTCCAGAAAACTCACCAATTTGTTGTTTAACGGCATGGCCAGTAACACGCTAAGACAATTAAACACGGTGTGGAACAGCGCCAGAGAAACGCCGACATTGGGCGTGAGTTTCATCATATCCCGCAGGGCCTCAACCGTGTAGAACATGGCGGGCAGCAAGAGCAATGCGACCACTGCGGTGGCGATATTAAAAATGACCTGGGCCGTCGCCAGTCGTTTGGCATTGGGGGTGGCGCCGATTGAGGCCAATACTGCGGTGGACGTAGTGCCGACGTTGGCGCCGATGACCATTGCTGCGGCAGCGTAAATGCCGATCATCTGCGCGGAGGCTGCTGAAATGGTGATCGCGATGGCGGCACTGGAGGATTGCGTGAGAATGGTCATCACAATCCCGATGGCCAGATACACAAAGACCTGGGGTGCACCTTCCAGGGTGATGGTGCTGAGATCGAAGCTCGCAACAATGCCTTCAAAGGCTTGTTGCAGGGTAGAGATGCCGAGGAAAAACAGCCCGAAGCCAACCAGAGCGCGACCGATACCCAGGCGTCGTCCGGTACTGCGAACCAGCATTAAAAAGGCGCCGATGCCGATGGCGGGCAGCGCAAAGGCATGGACGTCGAGCTTGAAGCCGATCATCGCGACCAGCCAGGCGGTCATGGTGGTGCCGATATTGGCGCCGTAGATAATTCCTACGGCCTGGCGCATTCTGAGCAGGCCGGCGTTAACAAAACCCAATGAGGCAACGGTGACCGCGCTGGAGGATTGTACGATAGCGGTCATCAACATGCCGGAGAACACGGCGCGAATCAGGGTGCTGGTCCAGTTGGCTAACAGTTTGCGCAGCGATTGGCCTGCGGCGAGCTTGAGACCGTCGGTCATCAAATCCATTGCGACCAGAAACAGCCCCAGCCCCCCTAGCAACGTCGCAATGACAATATAACTTTCCGCCATAGACCCACTCTTAACAACACGACCCTCTACCGATAAATCTTAGCTGAAATTTTTCGGAGCGGGTCGATGCAGGTCAAAAAATATTAGCTCAAAAGCTGCTGCAGGATAATTTCATACATGGCGCTGAGGCTGTCGAGGTCCGCCGCTTTCACGCACTCATCTACCTTGTGAATAGTGGCGTTCACCGGGCCGAGTTCGACGACCTGCGCACCGGTGGGCGCGATAAACCGGCCATCTGAGGTGCCGCCCGCGGTAGAAAGCTCGGTGCTGAGCCCGGTGACTTTGCGGATGGCCTGTTGGGCCGCTTCAACGAGAGGGCCCTCTGCGGTGAGAAAGGGCTGGCCGCTGAGGTTCCAGTCAATCTTGTAGTCCAGGCCGTATTTGTCGAGAATCGCGGCGGTTCGGGTTTTGAGATCGTCGGCGGTAAGTTCGGTGGAAAAGCGAAAGTTGAATACCACTTCCAGTTCGCCGGGAATGACATTGGTCGCGCCAGTGCCGCCGTTAATATTCGAAATCTGAAAGGAAGTGGCAGGGAAGAACTCGTTGCCTTCGTCCCACTGTTCTGCGGCCAATTCCGCCAATGCCGGGGCCGCCAAATGAATCGGGTTTTTTGCCAGATGGGGATAGGCGACATGACCCTGAATACCCCGCACCGTCATCACGGCGCCCAGTGAGCCGCGTCGGCCATTTTTTATGACATCGCCCACCGCCTGGGTGGAGGAGGGCTCGCCCACCACACACCAAGTGATTTTCTCATTGCGCTGTTCCAGCCACTCCACCACCTTAACGGTGCCATTGATGGAGGGGCCTTCCTCGTCGCTGGTAATCAAAAACGCGATACGGCCTGAGTGGTCGGGGTGTGCAGCAACAAAATTCTCGCAGGCGGTTACCATCGCCGCCAGGCTGCCTTTCATATCGGCGGCGCCGCGGCCGTGAAGCATGCCGTCTTTGATTTCCGGCTGGAATGGCGGGTTCTGCCAGCTTTCCTCCGGGCCGGTAGGCACCACATCGGTGTGACCGGCAAAGCAGAGAATCGGCCCGGATTCCCCGCGCACGGCCCAGAAGTTGTCCACGTCCTCAAAACGCAGCGGCGTGCAGTCAAAGCCAATCGCCTCAAGACGCGCCATCATTGTGGCCTGGCAGCCGTCGTCCAACGGGGTAACGGAGCGGCGGGCAATCAAGTCACTGGCCAGTTGCAACGTGGGGGACAGGCTTTCGGTCATATAGGGAATCTCTGTTTGATTTTCAGCCGGGCATTTTAACAGAGCCCGCAGCGTAAATCGCTGCCTGTCACGGCGCAAATCAACGTAAGTCTCGCTGCTATCGGCAGCATCACCAATTGTCAGTGCGGTGAGTGGAAATGTCATAGAGTGGCCTGCGGGGGCTGCGTATTATCAGGCCATACATTGGCGCCACTGCGTGTGGCTGCCACGCTTACTGACAGCAGTATGACTGCACAAACAGGCTGACAATAAAGGGAAACGCCATGACCATCGATCTTGAACTCGCCGCCGGCGCCGCCAGCTTCGATTTTGCCGACCAGGATATTCCACAGCGCCTGCGCTACTGGGCCAGCGAAAAACCGGATCACCCCTTTATGATCTGGGAGCCCAAATCCGGGGACGATCAGCGCTGGAGCTACAAGGCGTTTGATGAGGAGACTTCTAAAATCGCGGCGGGCCTGCACGCTCGGGGCGTTAAAAAGCATGACAAGGTCATGATCCACGCGGAAAACTGCCCGGAGATGGTTCTGGCCTGGTATGCCTGCGCCAAGCTCGGCGCGGTGGGGGTGACCACGAACACCCGCTGTGTGGGTGGTGAGATTGAATACTTCGCCTCCCACACCGAGGCGGTCGGGGTGATTACCCAGCCGAAATTTGTGAGCGAAATTCAAAACAATGCCAAGGGCGTGAACTGGATTGTGGTCACCGCAGACAATTCCGGCGAAGCCGCCGCTGAAGATGAGCAGCACGCGCTACCCCTGTTTGAAACCCTATACGGCGATCCGGCGACGGTTCCCGAGCGCCCGGCTGAGCCAATGCTTCCCACGGGCATTATGTTTACCTCCGGCACGACTTCACTGCCCAAAGCCGTCGTCCACACCCACGCCAATGCGCTGTGGTCCGGCAAGATGGGCTCGGCGAGTATGTCGATGGACACCGACAGCGTCTACCTCGGCTTTCTGCCGTTCTTCCATGTGAACTGTCAGAGCTGGGCCTTCTGGGGCGCGCTTGGGGTGGGGGGGACCGCAGTGCTGCAGCCCAAGTTTTCCTCCAGCCGCTTTTGGGAAATTATTCAGAAACATCAGGTGACGCATTGTTCGATGATCCCCTTCGTCTTCAAGGCCATTGCCATGGAGCAGGTGCCCGAACAGCACAGCCTGAAGATTATTCCGATGGGCATTATCTGGAAGGAAATCGGCGACTGGTTGCACGCGCAGCCCTTTGCCAGCTGGGGGATGACGGAAACCGTCACCCACGCCACCCGTTCTGATTTTACTCAGGACTGGCCACAGGGCTCCATTGGCAAGCCAACGCCGGGCTATCACCTGGCGGTGGTCAACCCGGAAACCGGAGAGATGTGCAAGCAGGGCGAAATTGGCGAGCTGTGGGTGCACGGGATTCCCGGTGTGAACCTGTTCCTTGAGTACTATAAAAACCCGGAAGCGATGGCAAAATCCTTCACCCCCAACGGCTGGTTTAAAACCGGTGACATGGTACACGTGGGCGCTGAGGGGCACTTCTATTTCACCGACCGCGACAAGGACGCTCTGAAAGTGGGTGGCGAGAATGTTTCTGCCCGCCAGGTGGAAGAAGTGTGTATGCAGGTGCCGGGCGGCGGTATTGGCGAGATTGCCGTGGTTGCCAAATCCCACGAGATGTTGGATATGGTGCCAGTGGCCTTTGTGATCAAGGGCTGGGGCGCGCCAGAGGACGACGCGGCTTTTGCCAGCGCAATTATCGATCACTGCAAAGCCAATCTGGCCGACTTTAAAGTCCCCCGCGCGGTGTATTTTGTGGATGAGTTCCCCCGTGCAACCCTGGATAAGGTGGCCAAGAATAAATTGCGCGAAATGGCCGACGAGATGCCCGCCGTTTAAACGGAGAGTGCCGCACTGGGAGATAGCGGTATTTCCTGTTTGCGGTAAGGCCTGAGCTGGGCTAGAGTGCGCGGCAGTTTTTGTATTTGAGCCCGTCGATGTCGCTTGCCCGCCGCCAGGAACTCCAGACCCAATTGAAAGTTGCGCTGCCGATATTCGGCGGCCAGCTTGCGCAATCGGCCAATGGTTTTGTCGACACGGTCATGGCGGGGCGGGTTTCCGCCCTGGACCTTGCCGCAGTGGCGGTCGGCGCCAGTATCTGGGTGCCGGTATTCCTGTTTATGACCGGTTTACTGATGAGTGCGACCTCGGTGCTGTCACGCAATCTCGGGGCGGGTAATCATCACCGGGTGACCCCGCTGATGCACCAGGTGCTTACCCTCAGTTTTGCGGTTGGTGCGGTGGCGTTTATTTTGCTGCGCAGCACTGGTCCATTGCTTGCGTGGATGGACGTCGACGCAGCGATGCAGCCGATGGTCAGGGACTACCTCAAGGGTTTGAGTTGGGGGATGCCGGCCATTGCCGTGGTGCTCGGGCTGCGCAGTTACTCCGAATCCATGAGTCACACCAAACCGGTATTCTGGATCAGCGTTATTGGTCTGTTGGCCAATATTCCCGTTAACTACACCCTCATATACGGCAAACTCGGTTTTCCCGCCCTGGGCGGTGTTGGCTGTGGCTGGGCGACCGCCGTGGTGATGTGGTTGATGGCGATCTTAATGTTGTTATACGTGCGCTTCGACAAAGCCTACGTGAATAACCGCCTGCACTTTCTTCCCTGGCACTGGGAGCCGGAGAATATTTCCTACCTACTCAAGCTGGGCCTGCCTGTGGGGATGGTGATCTTTTTTGAAGTCAGTATTTTCTCGGTGATTGCGCTGCTGATCTCCCAGTCCGGCGCGGAAGTGGTGGCGGGCCACCAGCTCACCCTTAACTTTACCTCGCTGATCTTTATGCTGCCGCTGAGCTTTGCCCTGGCCGCCACGGCGCGTATTGCCCATGCGCGGGGGCGGGAAGACGAACAGGGCTTGCGCCTGGCGGTCGCGGTGGCATTTCGTATTACCTTGGTAATCGGTATCTCGGCCGCGCTGCTGCTGGTGGTATTCCGCAACCTGATACCCCATATCTACACCGACAACGCCAAGGTCATCGCGCTGGCGAGCTATCTCTTGTGGTTTGCGGCTTTGTATCAGGTATCCGACGCTATGCAGGTCACCGCCAATGGTTGCCTGCGGGGCTTTGAAGATACCAAGGTGCCCATGTTCCTGGGAATGTTTGCCTATTGGGTGGTGGGCTTTCCGATGGGGTATTGTCTGGCAATGACCGATTTACTGGTGCCCGCAATGGGGCCAAGCGGATTTTGGCTGGGTCTGTTTGCCGGTTTGACTACCGCCGCTTGTCTATTGGGCTTGCGCTTGCGCTGGCGACTGCGGCAGACCCGGTTTGTGGCGGACTGAATGATACTGGGTCGGGTCCGCTTTGCCGGGGCTGGCGTCCACTAGCAGAAAATTTGGCGCGACTGGGGGCTGGTATTCGCTGCCGCCGACAAGAATCCGCCAGCGTACCCGCCAACTCCGGTTTTTAAGTAGTTCAGCTATCAATTCACTCACGCCTGCCAGGGCCAGCCGCAGTGGGTTCATGATCAACGCGGGTTGCTTGAGTAATCCCACACGGGGCGTTTCATCAGCCAGCGGGTGAAAGGTGCCAAAGATGTGATCCCAGATAAAGGCGGGGCCGCCACCAATATTCACCAGGTTGTTGCCACGCCGGTTGCAGTGTTCAGGCTCTGCTGAGTGATGCATATAGTGATAGACCCCGCCGCCCGAGAGGTGGCTGGCCCAGCGAATCAGCCGGCTGCGTGAGCCCAATTTGTAGAGCGCCGTCTGGTGGCCGAAAATTTCCGGAATCAGGAGCAGGCAGTTGTAGATGATCATCTCAGTGTAGAGCGGCCGGTCTGAGACCAGTTTGGCGCAGGCGCCCAGGATCAGGTTGTAGGGCAGTACGGCAAACACGAACAGGGGCAGGGCGGTGAACACCGCGAGTGTCGTCGGTTGAATCAAGACGGGTGTCATATGGTGCGGCCGGTGGAACAAACGCCACAGCAGGCGCCGCTCGTGACCGAGCCGGTGCAGCCAGTAGTGAAAAAAGCCGGCGATCACCGAGAACACAATAATGGCGATGGGCGCAGGTAGATCGATCAGCGTTGGGATCCGTGTTTCCACCCAATGGTTTGCCAGCGCAGCGTTGCTGCTGATCCAGTGCCAGCCCTGCTCAAAGCCCAGGCCTATTAGGCTGGACATAATGCCCAGTAAGCCCAGCACCAGAGGAATCATCAGAGTAGCGATCACGTTAACCAGAAAGAACACTAGCAAGAGCCGCAAAGGGTAGGCTTTACCCTGCGCATCCCGGTATAAGAAATAGCCCGCCAGCATGGCAGCGGCTCTGAATAAGGTGGTTGAAATCAGTAGTGCTAGTACGGCGGGCAGCAGCCAGCGGTGTTGGCTCGCTGCGAGGGTGTCCAGGCTGGCTTTAACGGGAGCAAAGCTGACGTTGTCGCCAAGACCCGGGCCGAGATAGGCGGATAAATGCAGCAGTTGCAGAAAGCCCAGGCTGTAGCTCACCACAAAAACCAGCACATAGGCGGTTCCGAGCCAGCGATAACGCTCGCTGACCTCCGGGATTTCTCCGTTCCATAGTGTTCTGATAAAGGCTTTCATTGACCTAGGGTAGATACCGAGTCAGCACTGATTACATTAAAGACACATTTAACCACGCTTGTGACATTGATCGATAGGTATTTGTACCTATTTGGGCGTAATTTGGGTTTTATCTGTGAACGGGGGCAAGAAAGGCTTGTTCGCACGGGGCATCGCCAATTAGTCTGTCGCTGAAAATCGCAGTAAGGATGAACGAATGAAACCGGGTGTATTGCATACCTTGAAGCCGGGAGTGCATCGGCTGATTGCCCCCAATCCCAGCGTTATGACCGGACCGGGTACCAATACCTACCTGATTGGCGAGCGGCGCCTGACGGTATTGGACCCGGGCCCCGATATTGCCGAGCATATTGAAGCTATCGCCAGGGAGATCCGTGAGCGGGGTGCTGAGCTGGAGCGCATTGTGGTCACCCATACCCATCCGGATCACTCGCCGGGGGCAACGCTGCTGGCCGAGCGCTTTCAGGTGCCGGTTGTCGGTTGCGCAATTGCCAACGACGGCTACCAGGACGACAGCTTTGCGCCGACCCACGCGCTGCAGCACGACGACTATTTCGAGGTGGACGGCAGCATTCTCCGGGCGATTCACACCCCGGGGCATGTCGACAACCATTACTGTTTCCTGCACGAGGCCAGCGGCACGGTGTTTACCGGAGACCATATTATGCAGGGCTCGACGGTGGTAATCATTCCGCCAGCGGGGGATATGGCCGACTACATGGACTCGCTGCGGCGGATACTGGACTA
>JBFEVY010000095.1:0-10833 GCA_041546665.1 Spongiibacteraceae bacterium
GAGGTTCTGGCCGTAGAGTTCAATGCCAAATTGCTCGCCTTCGTAACCCAGTCTTGCACCAAGCAGGTTGCGGGCGTCGGCCATCAAGTAAGGGGTGTTTTCCCGGTCGCTGAAGCTGTGTTCACCGTGGGCCCAACTGATATCTGCGAACAGACCCAACGCCGTGGCGTAGCGCAGGGTCAGGTGAGCGGTGTGGCGCGGCGCGTTCGGAAAGTGATTGCCGGCAAAGTCGACGCCGTCGTCCTCGTAGTCAAGAAGCGCGGTGTCGACGTAGCCGGCGCCGCCAAACAAGCTGAAGCCGGCGCCAAGCTCCCCGCGAAATTCCAGCTCGGCGCCCTCTGAGCGCGCCTTGCCGGCATTGTCGGTGCGGAAGGTCGAGGCATCCACGCGCACACCAATCTGCATGTCGTCATAGTTAATGCGAAACACTGTGCCGTGCACAAACCAACTGCCGTAGTGCAGCTTCAGACCGAGGTCGAAGTTGTGGGTGTACTCTGGGCCGTAGGTGGGGGATTCGCCGTCACTGACAAAGTCAACCGAGCCTGCGCGATAGCCCTGGCTGTGGCTGATAAAGCCCGACAAAAAGTCGTTGAAGTCGTAGCTCAGCGCGATTTTGGGGAGGGTGACACGGTCGCCGCTCGGCGCGATGGCATCGCTGTCGAGCAGGGGTTTGACCAGGGGGCTAATATCGCCGGGAAGGGTGTTGCCGGAAATGGGGTCGATCAGCTGCGCGTTGGTAACGATAAACGCGCTGTGATTGTCAGCCTCGTTTTCCTCGTAGCGCAGTCCCAGGGTCAGTGTCCAGCGGGGCGTAAAGTGCCAGTCCGCTTCGGCGTAGACTGCATCGGTGTCGGCAAGGCGGTCTGCGGCGAGGTCGGCGGAGGCGCGCAGTTGCATGCCGCTGACAGCGTAGGGCAGGTCTACGGACTGGGACGTACCAATCAGTTTGTCCTTCGCCGAATACAGGCCGGCAACCGCCTTTAGTGTGTCGCTGTGATACTGCAGGCGTAGCTCCAGTGCCTGGTTCTCGGTTTCCATCTCATTGATAAAATAGCCGCTGTCGCCGGCGGAAATATCGTAGTCGCCCTTGCGGATATTGTGGTTTTCGCTGTGGCTGGCGATCAGGCTGAGTCGCAGGGACTCGTTGAAATCCAGGTGTTGGCTCAGCACAAATAGCAGTCTGTCGTCCTTAAAGAAGCCATCGATATTATCGGTGGATTCCCGGGATTCCGCAGTGTCTGGTGGCAGGTATTCATTGCCCTCGCGCAGTTTGCTGTCCTGCACGGTGAACAATGCCGAGTAGGGGCCCTGACCCTGCCAACCGAGTTTAAAGCGTTGCATATAGCGTTTGCGTGCCTGCCACTCATCGTCATCCAGGGTGGTGTTGGTGACTTCACCATCGGTCTGATTGGTTTCCGCTGCGTAGCGAAACGCGAGCCCACCAAGCAGTGGCGCGCTGATCGCGACGCCCGCTTCGCGACCATTGTAGTTGGCTGCGCCCAGTTTTATCTCGCCGCCCAGGGATTCAAAGTCCGGGGCCTTGCTTTGAACCACGATGGCGCCCGCCAGGGAGCCGGGACCAAAGGCGGTGGATTGCGGGCCGCGATAGAACTCCAGCTGCTGAATATCCCAGGTGTTGGCCACGCCGCGACCGGACTGCCGGGCGCCGTCGATAAACACACTGACAGTTGGCCTGCCGGTGCCGCCGGGGCCAATACCCTCATTGGAGATACCCCGCACCGAGAACTTGTCCTCCCGTGCCGCATTGACGTTGGGGCTGCGCAGCAGCAGGTCATAAAGGTCGCGAATATTCATCGCCTCAATCTGGGCTTCCGGAACAATACTGATGCTGCTCACGGTGTCGAGGGAGCTGCGCTGCATGGGGTCGCCAGTGACCAGCACCTCTTCCAGTTTTGGCGCCGGAGCCTCGGCTGCGATAAGTCCCGGGGAGGCCAGTGCGGCGGAGGTGGCGAGCACGCAGGCAAAGGCGCGGTAATGTTTGAGCAACGGGAAGTTGTGCGGGTAGCGATGCATGGGGTGAAAAGCCTGTCTGAATTGAGTCTTAGTATAGAAAATAAAAACGATAATGATTATCATATAGATTATACAATTTTGGCTCAACGGGTAATTGCGATGCGGACAAATCTTGCGCTGTGAAAGCGGGGAAACCGTGTCGGGTGGGGGAGGAATGCTGAAACATTTGTCGGAAAGGCTATACCCGCAGGTATGGCGCTGGCACTTTCTGGTTGGCTTGTTTTGCGCGCCGGTGTTGCTGGTGCTCAGCCTGACCGGGATGCTGTATGCCTTTCAGCCCCAGCTGGAACCGCTGATAGAAAGTGATTGGCAGCGTATGTCGGCCTGCGAAGCTTGTACCGAGCAGCCGGTATCGGCCCAGCTCGAGGTTGTGCAGGCGCGCTTTCCGAATGCGCAGCTGGAGCACTATCTCGAGTTTGTTGATCCCGAGCGCAGCCATGTGGTGTTGCTGCATGCTGAGGGCGAGGAGGAGCACCGCCTGGTGTGGATTAACCCCTACAGTCTGGAGATTCTCGGCAGTCGTATGGAAGACGAGGGCTTTTTCCCTGTGGTATTTGCCCTGCACACCCGTTTACTCAGCGGTGAACCCGGGCGCTGGGTGATCGAGCTGGTGGCGAGTTGGATTGTTGTGACCCTGCTGATGGGCCTGGCATTGTGGTGGCCGCGGCGGGCCAAGAGGGGAGGTGGTTGGCTGCCACGTTTTCGCAGCCGGGGCCGGCGCCTGTGGCGGGATTTACACGCGGTTTCGGGATTTTACCTGCTGCCTTTGGCGCTGATTGTTGTCTACTCAGGCTTGTTGTTCTCGCCGGTGGCGGGGCGTGCCTTGCTGTTTGAAATGGCTGCGCTCGGGCAAATCCCCGAGTCATTCCTCAATCCGCCCGCGGTGGAATCCCCGGTATCGGCAATCGATATCGATGCTCTGGTTGCAGACTTCAAGAAAGACGCTCGGGAAGCCGACTGGTTTGCGAGTTGGCCTGAAGAGGCCAGCGAACCCCTGGTGATCGGTGTACGCGAGGCGCTGCCCTGGAATACCCGAATGGTTTATTACGACCCCTATCTTCGCCAGCGCCTGGATGCCTTCCAGTGGTCCGAGCTGCGTTTGGGCAGCAAGGCCCTGTTGTTGTTCTTTCCTCTGCATACCGGGCAAATACTCGGCTGGCCGGGGCAGGTTCTGGCGATGCTCACCGCACTGGGCCTGGCTGGTCTGGTGGCGAGCGGCGTGTGGATGTGGTCCTTGCGCCGATCCCCCGGCAGCCTGTCATTGCCGCCGATTCGCAAGTCCGATCGCTGGGGGAAGCCTGTCACTGTAGTGCTTATTTTGCTTGCTCTGCTGATGCCGCTGTTCGGCCTCAGCCTGTTAACGGTTCTGCTTGTCGGTACTCTGGCAAAATATCTTCGGTCGCGGAAAGCGGTTGAGGCACCCGCTGCCGCGCTGCCTGAAAACCTACTGCGCACCGGCGGCGATAAGACTTAGGCCCTGTCGATAGCTGGTGACCGGAAAATCGGGAAAGCGCGCCTTGAACTTGTCAGAGTTAAACAAATTGTCCACGGCGTAGCGCGGCAGCAGTTCTGCGGCGTCGCGGATTGTTGGGCTGAACAGGCCGGCGAGCTTGAGTTGCCATTTTTTTAGCACGGTATAGTGGGGTTCGACAGCGAAAATGTCCGCAGCCATAGCGATAAATTCCCGGTAGTTCAGGCGCTGATCGTCACAGGGAAGGTGCCAGGTCTGGTTATAGGCATCGGTGGTATTACCCAGCAAGGCCATCGCGCGGCTGGCGTCGGGTGTGTAAATCAGCGTGCGCAGGGTGTCATCGCGCAGAAAGACCTTGGCTTTCTTACCCGTCTTTAGAGGTTCGATCACCGTGGTATTGGTAATGCTCTGGGTTTGGCCTGGGCCATAGAACTCCGGGGCGCGGCAGATCATGGCCTGGAGCCGTCCCGCTGCGATTGCCGCGAGCAGTTCCTCGGCGATGCGCGCACGCACTTGTCCCTTCAGGCCGTAGGGTTCAAAGGGAGTGTTCTCGGTCTGCGGTTCAGCGGTTTGCGGGTACATATAGGTGTTGTCGAAATACACCAGCCTGGCGCCGTGCTCCTCACAGGCGTGAATAACATTTGTCATAATGCTGGGCCATTGATCCACCCACAGCTGCGTATCCATGGGCAAGCCCGCAGTAAGGTAGACGATGTTAGAGCCGGCAACGGCGCGCTGTGTCTGCTCTCGGTCCAGCAGGTTTGCGCTGAACAGGGTGTCGCTGTCGTTGACCTTTTGCGGCCGCCGGCTGACCAGGCGGATATCCCTGGTAAATTCCTGTTTGAGTTGCCGCGCGAGCTCCTGCCCAATTTGCCCGCTGGCACCGAGAATGGTCTGCATAATAGGGCTCCGCCGTAGTGAGATTGACGCTATCTTAAGGTTAAACTTAACTTTAATGTCAATGCGCGGGCTTGAGTTTAAACCGGGGTTCAAGCTTACACTGTGTTTTGGACAGCACGGTGCCTTGCCGGCGAGTTTGGTTGCGAGGCTTTATGGGGAGTAAACAGCGATGAAAATTGGAGAACTGGCGGCCAAGACCGGGCTGGCGGCATCGCGAATTCGTTTTTACGAGCGCATGGGCCTTCTGCAGCTGGTTGAGCGCCAGGCCAACGGCTACCGCAGTTATCCCGCCGAGGCGGTGTTGGTACTGAATTTGATCAAGTCGGCCCAGGAGGCCGGTTTCAGTCTCGACGAGCTGCGCAAACTGATGCCGGCGGACCTTAATGCCTGGGAACACGGCACACTGGATCGCGCCCTGCGGGACAAGATCCAAAGCATTGAAGCGCTGCAGCGGCGGCTGGAGCAAAATAAGGCGACTTTGCTGGCGGTGCTGGAGCAGATCGAGGCGAAGCCGGAGGACATGAGCTGCGCTGCCAACGCCCGCCGGGTGCTGTCCAATATGGGGCTGGACGGTGAGGGCGGCGAGGCGTCGCCCGGCCTGACGGCTAAGGCCAGAAACAGCAAGGCCTGAGTTCAAGGGGCGCTCTCAGGCTAGCCTGGCATTATCTCATCAGGAAATCGTGATTGTCCCCGAGCCGGGCAATTGGCTGACAAGTTCGGGGCCAATCAATCTGGATGGGGTGTAGCTGCCCCCTTCTGCTGCGTTGTTCAGCAGGTAATCCACCACTGCCAGCGAGCCGTTTATGGTCAGGCTGTAGCCGTTTTCGGTGCGGATGCGGGCGGTTTTCACCTCGCCCTGCGCATTGCGCACCTCGCCCCAGACGTAGGTCGGCTGTTTGGCGCGTACCGCCTCACTGGGGCCGCTCACAGTTTTTTCGATACGCGATTTCATCAGCTTTTGCACCCAGCTCCACCCCAGCGCGGGGCGAATCCAGTTGGCGAATTTAGCGCTCCGAATCATGCCCGGCGAACCTGGAATAAACGCCCGAACATTGGGAATGCCGGTGCTGTAATAGGCGGTGGCAACGTCCCCCCAGGGGATAGTCATGGCCAGTTTTTCACCGTCGCCAAAATCGATCCGGCGCACCTCGTAGGCCAATGGTACTGTTACAATCACGCCGTCACGGCGAATCTTGCCACCCTGAGACATGCCTTCGACTGAGGTTTTTGCGGTGCCCGGTGACATGCCCGAGCGCGAGTCAAAGCCCAGCGCGAGATCGGTGGCATCGGGCAGTGCGTTTTTTAGCGCCACGGCCACACAGTCGGTGGGGATGACGTCAAAGCCCACCCCGGGGCAGAGCACTACACCGGCGGCCCTTGCGCGGCTATCCAGCGAGTGTGCGTGTTCAAACACGGATATTTCCCCGGTGATATCCAGGTAATGGGCGCCGGCATCCAGGCAGGCCGTCATCATCGGCGCGGCGGTGGCGGAAAAGGGCCCGGCACAGTGCAGCACCAGGGCGCAATCCTTGAGTTGTTCTGTGAGCGGGTGAGAGTCGTCGAGACTGAATACCTGATATTCCAGTTTAAGCTCTCCAGCCAGGGCCGCGATCTGCTCCTGGCGCCGGCCGGCGAGTATCGGGTTAAGGCCGCGTTTGACGGCTTCCCGCGCGATCAGTTCTCCGGTGTAACCGTTGGCGCCATAAATCATCCAGTTTTTTGTCATGGTGTCGTTCCCGCTGTTTCGTTTTTCGCATCATCGATTTGAAGGCCATCGCGGCGTTTGGATGCTGTGGGGAGTCTAAGATTAAACCTCACTTTAAGGTCAATCTTTTTTGAGATTCCTTGATGGCGTGGGTTCGGGGTGGTGCCTTGTTGTGGTATCCACAATAGCTTATTATGGCTGCCATAATAAGTTGAGAAAAAGCCATAATGGAAACGAAAATCAAGCGTTTGGCTCCCGAGGCCCGAAAAGCCGAGCTACTGCAGTGCGCGAAAAACCTGCTCTCCCGCGTGGGGGTAAGCGATTTTTCACTAGAAGCTGTAGCCCGCGAAGCCAATGTCGCAGCAACCCTGCCCCGTCATTATTTTAATAGTCATGCTGGCCTGCTGATGGCGGCGACTGTTGATGTATTGCGCGATGTGCAGGCGGCCCTGTTCGATCACGATGACCACGTTGATTTACATACACGTCTTGAGGGGTGTTTGACTGTTCTGGCCGTGAGTCCCTGGGCTTTTGGTGCGTATATGCGGGCAGCGGATATTCACCCGGATCTTCTCGATGCTGTTAACACTGCGCGGCGGCGGATGGCGGAATACAGTTTTTCAACCCCCTGGAGCGAGATGTCCGAGGCGGAGCAAATGTACGCCCTCGGCTGGATCGGCTTGGTGGAGTCGGTGATTCGGGAATGGATTGACCGCGGCTGCCAGCAGTCGGCGGGCACTCTCGGGGTGTTGATGCGCTGCGGACTCAGTCTTGGAGTGCACACAGTGCGGGGACGGTCGGCCAGTACGGTGTCCTTTAAAGGGGAGATGCGTAATCCCTCCCGCTCGTCGAGCGACCAGTCTTCGCGCTGATTGGCGGCACTTTTTCTTTGGAAAACCAGTTTTGATTCGATTAAACACCGTTTATCGCCCCACTCCCATGGTGGGGCATCCTTGTAGGGAGACAAGAAAATGATAAGACTACTCGTCGCGGTGATTGCCGTGTTGTTATCCGCCTGTAACTCAAGCAGTTCCTCGGGAACTTCCAGTCAACCGGCAGCAAACCACAGTGGTTTGGCCGCCGCGATTGTTGACGCGGTGGTTCCGTCTAAGGCAGACGGAACCGAGATTGCTCTGACTGCATTTCTGCCGGATCTGGCACCCGGCGAAACGGCGCCGCTGCTTATCCACGGTCATGGATGGGTGCTGTCGCGCACTAAAGACTTTGAGTCCACTAGCCCGATAGACCAAGTGTTGGGTATAGAAACCTCGGTGCAGGTGGCGAAAAAGGCCTTTGAGGCGGGCTATTTTGTGATCAGTTTTGACCAGCGAGGCTGGGGCGAAAGTGGTGGCAATGTGGAGCTGATGGACCCCGATCTGGAAGGGCTGGATGTGTCCAGTATTATCGACTGGGCAGTGGCTAATTATGGCCCTTATATCAGCAGCGAAGGCGGAGACCCGCTAATCGGAGCGGTGGGGATTTCCTATGGTGGCGGTTTCCAAACCATTGGCGCCGCGGTGGATGATCGCTTCGACGCCATCGTGCCAATCATTACCTGGAACGACCTGCGCTATAGCCTGTTTCCAAACAATGTGCCCAAGTCGGTTTGGGACGCTATTCTCGTATTAACAGGCATACCTACGTCGCGGTTCTCTCTGGCGCCTGACATTTATGAGGCTTTTATCGCCGGCCTAACGACGATGAATCCCTCGCAGGAATTTTCGGACAAGCTCTATAACAACAGTCCTGTGTCTTTTTGTGATGGCCTGCGCGCCGATGGCCGCGGTGTGCCAGATGTTGATGTGTTATTTGTGCAGGGCACCGAAGACGTGCTGTTTAATGCTACCGAGGGCTGGAGAAACTACGAGTGTTTTAAAAAGGCTGGCAATGATGCCCGGATTATCCTGCAGCGGGATGGTCACCTGGTTTCCGCGGTGCAACAAAACGGCCAACTTTTGCTCTTTGGTATGCAGGAGACGGTTTACTGTGGTGACCAGAGCTACGACACCCTCGATGTGATGTTTCGTTTCCTTGACGAAAAACTGCGCGGAGGTGCGCCCACGGGTCTGCCAAATGTCTGTCTGAGCCAGATGGAAAAAGGTCAGGCCCTCGCGGAGATGCCCGTTGGGGGATTTGATGCGGCTTTTGAATTTGACAACCTGTTGACCGGGGTCGCGATAGAGACTGTGTTGGGCTTATTGTTGGATCTGGATCCCGGTGCATTGCTAACCGTATTGAATGACCTGCCGACGGATGTTTCTGCGGTGGTAAGTGCGCTGGTCAATGGTTTTAGCAACCCCAGTGCCGATGAGTTTTTTGCCGTACTCCCGGCGCTACTTAATGTGCTGCCCTCCGAGCTGGTGGACGAGCTGGTGACCTACCAACATTTCGTACCACTTTATCAAGCGGGGCAGGGCAAAGTACTGGCCGGCGTGCCTACGGTCAAAGTGGACGTAACGCCCGAACTTAGTGAAACACCGGTATCTGATCCGGTTGTCTTCCTCGGTTTGGCGGTGGATCCTGCTGATGGCTCTGGGCGTTATCTGGTGCACGACCAAGTGACCCCGATGCGGGGCTTTCAGTCCTTTGATCTAGAGATGTCTGCTGCCAGCCTCACTCTGCAACCGGGCGATGTTCTGGGTGTTGTGGCGATGACATTCCATACCCAGTTTGTCTCCAGCTTTTCCCGTGTGCCGGAGCTGGTGCATCTTAACGGGGTGGTGTCACTGCCGATTATCAACGAGTAGAGACGGGGATAAACCTCCGCCTATAACGAAAGAAGGCCCGAAAGGGCCTTCTTGCTTTTTTGGTGTGCTGTTTAGCTGGGCATCTTCGCGGTGCGCAGATAGGGCAGCTTCACATCGATCTCACCAAATTTCTCTTTGGCCGCAGCGTCGTCCAGCGACAGTGCAACAATGACGTCCTGACCGTTAACCCAGTTTGCGGGCGTTGCAATCGGCACACCGTAGGTGGCTTGCAGGGCGTCCAGTGCACGCAGGACTTCGGCAAAGTTACGGCCGACTGACATGGGGTAAGTCATCGACAGCTGCAGTTTTTTGTCAGGGCTGAAGACAAAAACCACGCGAACTGAAGCGGAATCCGCCGCGGTGCGACCGTCGGGCAGGTAGGCGTCAGCAGGCAGCATATCCAGCGCCTTCGCAACAGCCATATCTTCGTCGGCAATAATCGGGAAGGTCGCTTTGGCGCCGGCGAATTTCTCGATATCGCACTTCCATTCCTTGTGTTCTTCAACACCATCTACCGACAGGCCGATAACCTTGGTGTTGCGTTTTTCCCATTCATCGGCGAGCTGAGCTACTGCACCGAATTCGGTGGTACACACAGGTGTGAAATCTTTGGGGTGACTGAACATAATTGCCCAGCTATCACCGATAAAATCGTGCAGTTTGAAATTACCTTGATCGGTCTCCAGATCGAGGTTGGGTACGATGTCGTTAATGCGCATTCCCATAATTAATTTCCTTTTTGGCAAGAGTGAAAAGTCTGTCTACCCGTTTGGCAGGAGAAACAATAACAAGGATTAAGATAGCTGAGAAAACGATTATTGCTATCACTGTCATAGGTTTCACCAATGGTGTGAAGCTATTATCGATTAAAAAACTGATCGATTAAATGACATGGGTCAATCGTGCTGCGGTTGTGATATTGAGTACCGTTTCAGTAAATCCTCTGCTATTTTGCATGTAATGCACTGCTGAAGTATTTGGTGTAGTTGACTTTACGGAAACGTTATTACGGTGATTTTCAGGGAAGAATACGATGCATAAGGCGACACGCTTTCTGGTCTGTCTATTTTTTGCTGGGCTGCTTAACGCTGCGGAAGACACGACCCTACCGCCACTGTCGGCGTACGGGAAGTTGCCGGGTGTTGAGGATATGGCGCTTTCTCCCTCGGGGGAGCTAATTGCTACCATCGCCACCTTAGGTGAGCGACGGATTTTGGTAGTTGGCCGGGTGGGAGGTGATGTTTTGTATCGCTACGGCCTGGGTGAGCTGAAAACGCATTGGATGCAATGGGCCGGTGAGGGGCATCTGGTTGTGAGTGTACATTCAACCCAGAACCTGGGTCTTGTCTACGGCGGTAAGTATGAACTTCGCAATTTGATGATTGTGGACGTCGCTAAGAAAGAGGTTGACTGGCCCTTATATAACTCCAAAAAGGTCTTCAATGCGAGTTTCCATACCTATGCGCCGATTGAGGCGGACGGCCGCTGGTTTCAGTGCCTCGATACCCTGCCGATGAATTCCAGCGTCCATAGTGGGGATTCCTGGATTTCCAACTTTGAACTGGACGTGACCTGCATCGATCTAGAAAAGGGTAGGCGCCGCGTTATTGCGCGGGGTCGTGAGGACGGTGCTGGCTGGGTTATTGCACCTGGGCTGAAGATTGTTGCCTATGAAACCTACGATGAATTGAAAGCGAAATGGTCGTTAAGCGATTATGAGCACCGAGAGGAGCTGGTCGAATCTAAGGATGAATTCGGCGCTAACAATTTAGAGGGGCTGGGCCGGACGCCGGGTACTGTGGTGTATTACTTAACTGATGCCCAGGACGCGAGTCGGCTTATGGAAATTGCCGTCGATGGAAAATCCCCTCCGCAGGAGCTTTACCCTGATACTAAGCTTAAGGATTTGGTTTTTGATCACAAAACAGGCTTGCTAATCGGTGTCCTTAAGGAAGGCGATGTTCCCGAGCTGGAGA
>JBFEVY010000010.1:0-22882 GCA_041546665.1 Spongiibacteraceae bacterium
AAGCAGCAGGTGTTTCAGCCCTTGCTGTTGAGTACGGCGTAGCACCTCCCCCGATTCATCATTAGAAATCACCGCAATAATGCGCTTGGCGGTTGAATCACTCCCCGTCAACTCACCCTCTGGAATCGCCATCGCCGCGGTAAATGCCGCCGCATCCTTGCAGGAACGCATCGCAATCCCCCGCGCTCCCAGGGCAAACTTTAATGATTTTTCCAACAACTCATCGGAGACAACCGCAACAACCTCCTCCCGAACGGGAGCGGGAAGCGCCCTCGGCGCGGTACCCACATCCATGGGGATCGAGGCCACAAAACAGGTATGCCCCGCTTCGCCATCCTCCAGGGTGACCTTGCCGCCCATTAAGCGTGCGAGATGGCGAGCTATTGCCAACCCCAGGCCAGTACCGGAAAAACGCCGGGTGAGCGAAGTATCGGCCTGCACAAAGGGGCGAAACAGTTTACTGCGGACCTCAGAAGAGACACCAATACCGTTATCGATCACCCTGAACAGCAGCGACTCTGCCTCGGTTGTGCGCTCCACCAGTACCTGTAATTCAATGCGGCCTGCCGGGCGACTATGGGCGGAAAATTTAACGGCATTTTCCAACAAGGCCTGCAACATTTGCCGAACCCGCTGCGGGTCAAGCTGCAACTCTCGGGGCAAATCCGGGTCCAGACTCAGGTAAAACTGCTGATGATTTCGCGCAACATCCGTCGCCACACTGTCGGCAATACTTTCAATAAACTCCGCCAACTGAACCGATTGAGGCACAAGCGAAAGCGTGCCCGCTTCCAGCGCGGCATAATCGAGAATATTGTCCAAGGTCGACAACAGCTTTTGCGATGAGCGGCTCAGGGTATCGAGCATCACCCGCTGCTCCCGGTCGAGCTCCGTCTTAGCCAATAGCTCTGTCATGCCAACCACACCGTTCATCGGGGTACGTATTTCATGGCCCGTCACGGAAAGAAATGCAGAGATCGCCCGGTTTGCCGAATCGGCATTTTCCAACGCCTCCTCCAGCTGGAAGGAGCTGAGCCGGACCTTGTCCTCGAGTTTGCGATTCAAGCGCTTGATCTCACGCTCGCGCTGCTTGAACGGCGTCACATCGGAATACACCCCGACCAGGCGAATCACACGGCCGTTACTGTCGCGCTGTGCAGAAGCGCGGCACACCATATCCCGCAGTTCGCCGTCCCCGCATTTCACCCGGTGCTCATAGGTAAACAAATACCCCCCGCCCGCCAAGAAACGTTTTAGTGCCTCTCGCAGTGGCAGGCGATCCTGATCTGGAATCGTCTCCCAAAATTGTTCGAGCTCCTCTCCCGGCTGAATTGCCGGCCACTTCATCATTTGTTGCCAGGAGTGACTGAGAAAAATCTTGCCCGATGACAGGTTCCAATCCCATAGCCCATCGCGGGACGCCATCGCAGCTAGATCAAATCGTTTTTGGCTTTCGCGGTATCGTTCATACAGGGCGCGCTCTTCACGAATATCGCGAAAGCAAACCATTAGCCCCATACCGCCCTCGATATCACAAGTCGACAAATGCAGCTCGACTGCCAGCTCCTGATCAGACTTACACCTGACCAGCATTTCGCGACCCGCAGGAAAATCACCCTGTCGAGCGTGAAGCGAATTTCTAACCAATACCCGGTACTGCTGGTGCAAACGCGGCGGTATCAACATTTCGATATTTTTGCCCAGCAACTGTGAGCGCTTATAGCCAAGCAGAGCGGCCAGGGTATCGCTGCATTGCAGTATTTGACCCTCGGCAGTGGCGATCAACATTGCTCCCGGCATGGCACACAGCTGGCGATCAAAGCGCTGCTGCCGCGCGTCTACCTCCGCCTGGATATCACGCATACGTCGCTGCAGCCGAAAGCCATACATCACCGGCAGGCAGGACGCAGCCAGAACAAATACCAAGGACCACGCCATACGCCGATGAAGCGAAGCCTGCTCACGCCGGGAACCATGAATCTGAGCACGGCGTTCGGCAAGCGCCGCGCTGAGGGAACGCAGTGCAGACGCCATCACCTGACTATCGATATTTTCATTGCGCGGCAACGCCGCCAGCAGGGCCGCGGAACTACTACCACCCTCGGGGCGATGCTGATAGAGCGCGGTTAAATGACTTAGGGTGCGGTGGGCTTCGCTATCAAGCGCCATCAAGGCCTGACTCTCTGCCAGCAGTCGTTCCGCGTCTGCCAACCGCTGTACCAGCAAGGTTCTTAACTGAGAGTTTTGCTCACCGCGAACATTCCGAAAATCCGCCAGAATGCGTCCCCTATCCAACATAAGATCCAATGTCGCATATGACGCCTCGGCCTCAGCCAGCTCCTCATCGACATCAGCAGAAAGCCAGGCTTCGCTGCCAAAGAAGGTGGGGCGAATCACTGCGCCAATAAGAATTAGGGATGACAGGACAAGCAACGCTAAGGAAACGAGCAGTGCGGGGGATTGGTGCGCAATGCCGCTTCGCCGCGCCAGGCCATCAGCCCAGCCACGTAATATCATCGCGCTCCTCCAGGTGAAAACGAAAAGACGGCCTTTGCCCCTCTAAAAACACTAGCCCAGATTACTCCGAAGCCCCTGGTAAACCATGCGTAATTTCCACTAAGCCTATGAGTAGAGAGAGAAAAACTACTTTATCATCAGAGAGTTGCAGGCAATTCCCGCCCTCGCTCACCCGGTTTTTAAACGGAGGGGACGGCTTGTTTACACAATGGTATAATTTCGGAACAGCTCTGAACGTCTCTGAGCTTCGCCGCAGGCCAAGAAGGTAGTGTTACCGCCGATAACGATAAGGCCTGCCTGAATACAATCCCAAGTAATATGGTTACTATCCGCTTATGTTTTTCGTAGTAAATGTCGTCATTCTGGCCATACTCAGCGCTGCCAGTTTATTTATTCTCTCGACCCAAGGCGTCGAGCCAACCCCCATTATCGCAGCGGTTGTCGTGCTCTCTATTGCCATCAGTTTGGCACTCGCACCAAAACTCCCTGCCATCGCCGAAAAACTCACCAGTAACCGCGAGCGAGGCACCGTAAAATGGTTCAATGTCACAAAAGGCTACGGTTTTATCACCCGAGCTAACGGCGATGACATCTTTGTCCACTTTCGCTCAATTCGCGGCAAGGGCCGTCGCAGTCTGACAGAGGGGCAAGTCGTTGAGTTTGTACTCACCGAGGGTGAGAAAGGCCCACAGGCCGAGGAAGTATCAATTATTCAAAAAGCGTAGACCCTCTCAAGAGCCAGGTGCTCAGTAATGCGGTGGTCGCTCTTGCATCGAGGAGTCGGCCCCGCCGAGAGGTTGCTGTTCCAGGGAATCAACCAATTGTCTACACAAGCTTTTGAGCGCCTCAATCTTGGTCTGCATTTGCTGAATTTCACGGTCCTGCGCTGCCACGCGGGCATCCAGCGCCGCCAACAAGTCTTCCTGAAACGCAAATTGGGTTTGAAGCTCAACAAGCTGAGATTCGGTATTGCCGGACATGATTGACTCCAAATAGCGAAATATCTTCCCCGAAAGGTGCTGCAATTATACCCGGCCAAGCGCGAGAGTTCGCTAAACTAATGACCACAGATATGCTAACCACCGGATAAAAAATGTCTCGACTTGTTTATTCCACCGACCAAGGGCGCCTGTGTCCCGACTGTAATATGCCAATCGACGCCTGCCGCTGTGCCGAACTGGCGGAACAATCCCGGCTCAAACAAAGTGACGGCGTTGTCCGCATTCGCAGAGAAACCAAAGGTCGCAAAGGCAAGGGCGTCAGTATTGTTAGCGGCTTGCCCCTCGCCGCAGATGATTTGAAAAAGCTCGCCAAGGAACTCAAACAAAAACTCAGTACCGGCGGCGCGATTCGCGAAGGGGATCTGGAGTTCCAGGGCGACGTGCGCGAGGCCTTGAAAAAGCTGCTGGAGGACCGAGGCTACACTGTAAAACTTTCGGGCGGTTAACTCTGCAAACCGTATTTGCGCATCTTTTCAATCAAGGTGGTGCGGCGCAGGCCTAAAAGCAGTGCCGCTTTACTCACCACACCGTCGTTGCGCCGCAGGGCCTCGTTTATCCAGGCAATTTCCAGTTCCCTGATTCGCGCCTTGATATCAATCCCCTCCTCCGGCAGCAAAGCATTCACCTCCTCGCAGATACCCTCGCCCGGCGTCCGCACTTCAGTCCCGCGCCAATGTTCTTCCGCTTGACCCACCCGATAACGCTCAGGTAAATCGGCAAGACCAATGGGGCGATCAGGGTGGATAATTAACAGGCGCTCAAGCAGATTGGTCAGCTCGCGGACATTCCCCGCCCAGTCATGCGCAATTAGCGCCTGCTCCGCGGAGTAGGCCAAAGCAAGCCGCCCCAAACCTTCCTCTTCCAGCTGCCTGGCAATATCCCGAATCAGATAGGGAATATCCTCTCTCCGCTCCGCCAGCGCGGGAACCGCAACCGGAAAAACATTCAGGCGGTAATAGAGATCCTCGCGAAATTCGCCCGCGGCGATCATCGCTTCAAGGTCACGGTGGGTCGCGGCAATAATTCGCACATCCGCGTGCAGGGTCTTATTCGACCCCACCCGTTCAAAAGACCGCTCCTGAATAAGGCGCAGAATTTTCACCTGCATATCCAGCGGCATATCACCGACTTCATCGAGAAACAGGGTGCCACCCTCAGCCATTTCAAAGCGCCCGGCCCGACTGCTTATTGCCCCGGTAAAAGCCCCCTTTTCATGACCAAACAACTCGCTCTCCAATAACTCCCGCGGAATCGCACCACAGTTGACCGGCACAAACGGCCCCTTGTTACGCGGCGACATTCGGTGGACGGCCCGCGCCACCAACTCCTTTCCCGCACCCGAGGGACCATTGATCATCACTGTCACCGATTTTCCGCGAAGGCTCTGTAACAGGCTGCGCAGTTTGCGCATGGCGGGACTCACTGCAATCAGGCCATCAGCACTTTCAGGGGCTGCAGGCCGGCTGGTCTCCGCCGAGGAACCAAGCCGGTAAAGCGATTCGAGAAGCTCTAGGTAATCGGGGTTTGGCGACAAACACTGCACACAAACAAGACCGGCGCGCGCCAGACTGTCTGCCGCGGCCCGATCAAGGGCGACACAAGGTGGCAGTGGGCGATCCAAGGATTGCAGCCAGGAAACAGGTTCCACACCGCCGACAAAAATCCCGAATGGCAGTTTGGCTGAGGCCGGAATGCTCATCGCTTGAGAAATTGCGCTCACTTCGACCGGCTGCAGCGCCGGCAGCAACACCTTTAGTTGCGCGGCAGCAATCTCATCGGCACACACCCAAAGAAGGGCCTTCTCAAACTCGTGACTTTGGGACACCTGTTTACTCTCATTCCGCTGCATTTTGTCAGAATATTGACATCCGTCTCGAAAAACAAGCACACCCATTACGAGAAAGTCAAAAACACGACAACAATACTCTCTCGCTGCGCTTGCGGGCCAAGCGGCGATACTGCAAAATCGCCCCTTTCGAATTACCCCAATCCTATTTTCACAGCCTGCCCATTGGAGTCGTTATGTCCGAGGCCTCCTTTCCCGTTTATTACCTGACCTGGGACGAACTGCACCGCGACACCCGCGACCTTGCCAGGAAGCTTATGCACCGCCCCTGGAAAGGCATTATCAGCATCGCACGAGGTGGCCTGGTACCCGGCGCCATACTGGCCAGGGAGCTGAACCTGCGTGTCGTCGACACACTATGTATCGCCAGTTACGACCATGACCAGCAGGGCGAGATCAATATCCTGAAAACCGTCGACGGCGACGGTGACGGCTACCTATTGGTCGATGACCTTGTTGACACCGGAGGAACCGCGAAAATCGCCAAGGAACTGCTGCCAAAAGCGACCTTTGTTACCGTTTACGCCAAACCCCAGGCCATAGACCTTACCGAACACTTTGTTCGCGAGTTCAGCCAGGACACCTGGATTCACTTTCCCTGGGATATCGAACCCACCTACAGCGAACCACTGGTTAAATAAGCGCGCTTCGGGGAGCGTTTTGCGTCTTGCACTCATTCCCGTTAGAATTTGCGCCCTCGCAATCACTCCTTTCGCCCCGGTGGCACAGCTGGATAGCGCGGCCCCCTCCTAAGGGGCAGGTCAGAGGTTCGAATCATCTCCGGGGCACCATTACCACTCCACGTTTTACTTTATAATCTGCAGCCACAAATCGAGGTGAATCGGAAAACCGGCACACCAACAATAAAGGTATACACATGAAGTGGCAGGAAAGCCGGTTACACTTACCCGAGCTCGGCAATATCTACTACCAATACTGGGAGCCTACCGCACCACCACGCGCCCTGGTTGTATTGGTTCACGGCGCGGGTGAACACTCCTCGAGATACCAGCATGTCGCGAAACATTTGACCGACCGGGGTTTTGTCGTCGCGGCACTGGACCAACCTGGCCATGGATTATCCGATGGCATACCCGGTTACATTGCACGTTTTGATGACTACCTGGCTGCACTGCGCCACTTCCACAACCGGGTCAATGACGACTTCCCCACGCTGTCCAAGTGTTTGCTGGGCCACAGTATGGGCGGCCTGGTCAGCGCCAACTATCTGCTGGAATATCAGGGGGAATTCTTTGCCTGTGCACTCTCCGGACCAGCGATAAAAACCGATCTGGAACCCGGCTTTGCCGCTACCCAACTGGTGAAATTACTGGCAATGATCACCCCGCGCCTGGGGCTGTTGCAGCTCGACCCCAGTGGGGTTAGCCGCGACCCCGCCGTGGTAGACCGATACCGCTCTGACCCAAAGGTCCACCACGGAAAAATGTCCGCACGCAAGATGCGCGAGCTCTTTGTCGGCATGCGCCGTATTCAGGATCATGCCGGACAAATTACTTTACCGACCTTGATTCTTCACGGTGAGTGCGACGTGCTGGCCGCTCCCAGCGGCTCGGAACTGCTGCACCGAGAACTCGGGTCAGCGTCAAAAACATTGAAAATCTACCCGGAGCTCTACCACGAGATCTTCAACGAACCCGAGCAGGAGCAGGTGCTCTCTGACCTCGCGGAGTGGCTGGAACAGGCTTTAGTTGCTACCGCAGTGCCTGCTTAAGCTCGCGCACCGCCTAAACGGAAAGATCCTATGCCGAGACGTATTGAGCCACAAATAAGCGACGTACTCGTGACGATCTTGCTGGCCGGGCTCGCTGCCCTTCAATTCATGCATTCCGAGCTGAAGATTGATCTGGCTTACACCCGCACCGGGCTGGCTTCCGGCCAGTACTGGCGCCTGCTGTCGGGCCACTTTGCCCACACAAATTGGTCTCATCTTCTGCTGAATCTTCCAGTTCTAGCCGTGTTTTACAGCCTGATTCGCCCGCAAGCCGCCGCGCTCACCACCCTGTATACCCTCCCGGCTATCGCCCTCCTCTCAAGCCTGATCCTTTACCTATGCTACCCGGGCTTGAGCTGGTACTACGGACTCTCTGGGGTGTTACACGGCTTTGGCGTCCTGACCGCCGCCGCCTTGATTTCGGTCAGAGCGACCGTCGGCTGGCCATTACTCGCAGTGCTCACCGCCAAAATCGCTTGGGAGCAAAGTCCGCTTTACAATGACGAGGCCATTGCCGCTGTCATCAATGCCAGGGTCGCTACCGAGGCCCACCTGAGCGGCGCCGTCGCCGCCGTGTTATTGCTCGCGGCGGCATGGCTGTTTCGGCATTTCCAGCGAAAATAGTCGCTATTATCCGGGCCGACAGCGGTGACAAGTGCAAAAATCTGTCAAACGACTACAATGCCGGCCTGGTCAACTGAAATCACGGCCACAGCCAAGAGCGGCTCGCGACAGCGGCTGTCTGTATTCACACAGGGGAACAGTAAATGATTCAAGATGTTGTTGTACTGAGCGCAGCGCGCTCGGCCATTGGGACCTTTTCCGGCAGTCTGAGCCAGATGGAGCCACACGAGCTGGGCGGCCAGATCATGAAAGCCGCGGTAGAACGCTCGCAGGTGGACCCGAACCAAATCAACTACGTCACCGTCGGTAACTGTATTCCCACAGAAACGCGCTACGCCTACGTTGCCCGTGTTGCCGCCATTCAGGCAGGCCTGCCCATGGACTCTGTTGCCATGGCGGTCAACCGCCTGTGCAGCTCTGGCCTGCAAGCCATTGTCACCACCGCGCAAAATATTATGCTCGGCGATTGCGACTATGGTATCGGCGGCGGTGTCGAAGTCATGTCCCGCGGCGCCTATCTGTCGCCCGCAATGCGCAGCGGCGCTCGCCTGGGTGACAGCCCAATGATCGACAGCGTTGTTGCCGTCCTTTCCGACCCCTTCGGCGTTGGCCACATGGGTGTCACCGCGGAAAACCTGGCCAAGAAATACAATATCAGCCGTGAAGAGCAGGACGCCTTCGCACTGGAATCACAGCGCCGCGCTGCTGCTGCGATTGAAGCCGGTCACTTCAAAGAACAGATCGTTCCGATCACACTGAAAAGCCGTAAAGGCGAAACCGTGTTCGATACCGACGAACACGTTAAAGCGAACAGCACCCTGGAAGGCCTGGCAAAACTGCGTCCGGCGTTCCAGAAAGATGGTACCGTTACCGCAGGCAACGCCTCTGGCATTAACGATGGCGCGGCCTTCCTGGTTCTGGCTTCAGCAAACGCAGCCGCCGCAGCGGGCCAGAAGCCTATCGCACGCGTGGTTTCTTACGCTGTTGCCGGTGTACCGAACGACGTGATGGGCGAAGGCCCGATTCCAGCAACCCGTCTGGCACTGAAAAAGGCCGGCATGACATTGGATCAACTCGATGTCATTGAATCCAACGAAGCCTTTGCCGCACAGGCGCTGACCGTTGCCAAGGTACTGGAACTCGATCCTGCCAAAACCAACCCCAACGGCGGCGCCATTGCCCTGGGTCACCCAGTAGGTTGCTCCGGCGCGTTCCTGGCCACCAAGGCCATTTACGAGCTTCAGCGCACCGGCGGCAAATACGCTCTGGTCACCATGTGTATCGGCGGCGGCCAAGGCATCGCGGTAATCTTCGAGCGCCTCTAAATTTTTTACCTCGGAATGCAAAAGGGCCTTTCCATGGAAAGGCCCTTTTTTTATCACACTAAAAATCGCTCGATCTGCGCTACGCTAGCTGGCCCCGGCTACAAATCGCAGGGTGAAATCACCTTTTCACCATAGTGTTGTGCAAGGTATTTCCAGGGGTCGGCATAATCACCGCGCTTATCCCGCCTTAGTTGACGGGAATGCTTGGCGCGCATCATCAATCGAATCGCCGGCCCGAATATCTTCATTGCAAAGCGTGTTCCGGGACTGATGGAAGCGGCAATCCACTCCAGCGTCTCGCTCCAATTGTGCTTCTGAAATTGCAGCACCGCTTCAGCCTCGCGCGTGTCGTACCAGTCGGTAAAACTCCAACCCAGTTCATCATTGGGATCACCCGGCAAACTGACCTTATCGCCCAGCCGACCGATGCCCATCACAGCCATCACATCATCGCCGATATCACACTGGGTTTTGAGATAGCTGTCGTTACCGCCGATCAGAAAGACCGAGTTTTGATGCTCGTTGCCCAGCGAGACCGCATTCGCAAAGGCAAGCGCGGCATCCCGGGCGTCAATACCGTGTACCCGATTATCACCGGGAGTGGCACGAACCAGAATCTGGTAATCCTCTGTCATATTAGCCATCGCGTCCGGAGACATAACGCCGGCGAGCCGAAGAATCGCGTAGGGCAGCCCCGACGCTATAAGCAGGTTCTCCCCTGCGACTTTGTCCTCCCCATAACATTCGATGGGCTTAACCGGCCGCGCCAGGGTAATACCCTCCGGATGAGTAACAGGATTGCAGGAGCCATAAACCGCCGAACTGGAGGCAAAAACAAACAGCGGCGGCGTGCTCAGCGCCTGTGCCGCCTTCACCAGTGCTGCCGTTCCACCGACATTGATCTTTCGCGCCAGCACTGGATTTGAATAGCAAACGGGGGAAACAATCGCAGCCAGGTGGATAATCACATCCGGAGCATGCCTCACCACCGCCTCCGCCACCGCGCGCTCGTCCAATAAATTGAGGTTTTCAGTCACAAAACTCCGTCCGGCAGGCAGCGCTGTTCTTAGCTTCCTTTCAATCAACTCATTTTTTTCGTTGGCGATATCCAGGGCAACAACCCGGTATTCGCGGCCTGTCAAAAGTTCGAGGCAACGGTGCCCAACCTGACCAAATGCACCGGTTAGCAGTACTGTTTTATTTGTATCCATTTCAATGTGAACCAATTTAATTAACAGAATTATTATTTACGCTTGCCGAGCAAAAGCCGGCGAAACCAATTGGCGATATAGATTGAAAACAAGCCGTTAAAGATATCTTCGCGCAACCGGGTCAACTTGGAATATTTGATTTTCCACTGGCCACCCTCTTTCTGATAAACCTCGGTGTAATGACCGAAGCCATTCATATTCAGGCCAATGGCAAATCGCACCTTGTCCTCAAGCGCCCAAATACCCCGAGCTTCGGTCGCTGAAACGACTTCAATTTCCGGCGCATGCACCTGATGAACCGTGGCACGAGTCGATTTGCCCAGGGCACCTTTCACAAAAGCAACGAAGGCATCCCGCCCATGAATACTCTTGCCGCCGGATTCGGATGTATCGCTGTGAAAATCCTCAGTAAACAACTCCCGCCAGCCATCCCAGTCTTTCGCATCGAGCAGGCGGCAGTACTTTGCTTTTAATTGCTTGATATCCTCGATATCACACAATTGCTCCGGAGACGTCATAAGCTCGTTCCTATACATACCAGAAGGTTTCTGGTTTAATTATTAGAATCAGTTTCCGAATTGTATTCGAATTTATCACAAGGATAAAGAATCCATGTCCGGCAGACGAAAAACACGTCGCTCTTCGGGTCGCCCTCGCAGCCTGACACTGGAGGCCATCATCGACGCAGCAAGCGCCATAGAAATGGATGAGCTGTGTATGGCCCAGGTTGCCCGACGCCTTGATGTCGGCGTTGCCACGCTTTACGGCTACGTCAAAGGTATCGAAGAACTGATTACCCTGATCTCCCAGAAAAAAGCCCAGGCGCTAAAGGTGCAGGACCACGGCCAGCCCTGGCAGGAAATCATTGCGGATCACGCCGCGCAAAGTTTTCAAACTATTGTCGACTGGCCAGAGCAGATTCAGCAGATTATGGGGCGCGCCGACTTCACCAAATTCGAAGCAGATTACATGGAGTATATTCTCGGGCTGCTGACGGCCAGAGGCCTGCCCCCGCACATCGCGTTGTCGCTATATCACGAAACCAATCAATTGATATTTGGCGCCACGGTCACCAAGCGGTATTTGTGCAGCTTTGAGAAAGCCAATACCACTCAGGAAGCGAAGATTCGCCAACTGATCGCCGACTCACCGGCATCCGCCTACCCAATTACCAGCAAGGCCATCCGTAGCCGCTCTTTCAAGAACCCCTTAGGGGATTACACTCCCTCTTTACAACGCCTGATCGCAAGCTACGAACAACTTTTAGAACAATAACCAGTTCAATATAAGGACAGCATTAATATGGAACAGACATCAGAAAAACCCGTACTCGTCACCGGAGCCAGCGGCTTTGTTGGAAGCCATATCGCCCGTCTACTCTGCCAGGAGGGTCGAAAGGTTCGCGTGATGCTGCGCAAAAGCAGCAACCAGGACGCACTGAAGAATCTGCCAGTCGAAATCTATTACGGAGACGTATTGGACCCCGCATCACTAAGCACGGCCATGGAGGGTTGCGAAACGGTCTTTCACAGCGTTGTTGACCCCCGCTTCTGGCTCACCGACCCGGCACCAATTTTTCGCAACAATGTCGACGGCCTAGTAAACAGCATGGAAGCGGCCTTGAGCGCCGGCGTGAAACACTTCATTTTCACCAGCACAATGGGCACCCTGGGATTTAACCCCGACGGTCTCGTGACCGAAGACATTGAATTCAATTGGCACGACAAAGCCAACGCCTATATCCTCGCCCGGCTTGAGGCTGAAAACACCTTTATGACCTACTGTCGCGAGAGGGGCCTGCCCGGTGTAGCGCTGTGCATCGCCAACACCTACGGTCCTGAAGACTTCGGCCCCACCCCCCACGGCAAAATGCTTTGGGATGTTGCGCAGGGCAAGGTTAAAGCCACCATGAACGCCGGCGCCTCCACCGTGGATATTCGCGATGCGGCACAAGCCGCACTGCTTGCCGAGAAACACGGCCGCAACGGCGAGCGCTATATTATTGCTAACGAGTTTATCAGCAACCGCGACTTCTACACTTTGATCGCTGCGGAAGGCGGATATCCGCCACCCAAAGTCATTCCGCGCCAGCTCGCCTGGGCGGTCGCCGCAATCAGCGAAACCTTCTGTAAATTAGTGGGCAAAAAGGATTACCTGCTCAGTACCGACGCGGTTTTCCTTTCCAATGCGTTTCAGGCAATGGACAACGGTAAAGCGCGCAGGGAATTGGGCTGGAACCCACGCCCCATCGCTGAAACCATCAAGGACGCCGTAGCCTGGCACAAACAACAAGCGTCGCAGCCAAAGAAAAACAACACCTGAAGCGTGGCTGCTCTGCGCCCGCAAAATTAAACCCGGAAACGCCTTAGCCCGGTAAATAACTATAACAACCAGGAGGAATACGCTTTGGATTTCTCGGAAAAATATGGCCCCTGGGCCCTCATCGCTGGTGCGTCAGACGGTGTGGGCAAAACTTTTGCCGAAGCGCTTGCGGCGCGTGGACTCAATGTAGTTCTCCTGGCCAGACGCGAAGCGGTGTTACACGATGTTGCGGACCAGATCCATCGTCTCCACAACGTGCAAACCCGCGTCCTTGCCTTGGACCTTTCAAAGCCCGATGTTGCCGCCGAAATCCATAACCGGGTAAGCGACCTGGAAATTGGGTTCCTTGTTTATTGCGCGGGCGCCGACGCCAATTTCAGGCCCTTTCTGGAGTCCGACATCGCTATTGCGGAGCAGATGCTGCACAGAAACTGCGTTGTACTCACCCAACTGTGCCATCATTTTTGCACCTCAATGGCCAAACGAAACCGCGGCGCGGTGGTGATATTTGGCTCCGGCGGCGGCTTGGCCGGCGCGGCGAATATGGTGACCTACTGCGCATCAAAGGCCTTCGATATGGTTTTTGCAGAGGGGTTGTATTGCGAGCTAAAACCCAAGGGCGTGGATGTGTTGGGATTAATTCTGGGAGAAACCGACACTCCTTCGCTGCGCCAGCTCCGTTATGAACGCGGCCTGTCAAATTCCCCCGACGAACCAGTCAGGCGGGCACAATCACCCACATCCGTTGTGGAAGATGCCCTGCAAAATTTGACCAAGGGCCCCACCCGTATGGCCAACAAAAAAATGCGCTGGGGTCTGAAGCTGCTCTTTCCAATTTCGAGAAATCGTCTCGTCTCGCTGATGGATAAAGCCAACCAGAAAGTCATGGGGAAAGGATAAAGTCGATGTCAGACAATGAAGCAATAAGCAAGGTCCTGACCGCCTACGCCATCAGCATAGATTCCCGTGACTGGGACACATTTCGCAGCTGCTTCACCAAAGATTGCGAGCTGGACTACGGCGCCATCGGGAAATGGCACAGCGATGAAGCAGTATGCCGGTATATGGCACTGTGTCATTCTGGCCCGTCCCTGCACAGAGTAAGCAATTTCTGGATCAATGCCTCAGACGAGCAAGCAACATCCCGCTGCTACGTGGATGCAATGGTATTTGGACCCGGCGGCATCGGCGGCGCACATACCATCGGTTACTACGACGACGAACTGGTCCATAGCGAAAACGGCTGGAAGATTCGCAAGCGAACCTTTACCGCCGTGAGAATGAAATTTCTCGGACTGCTGTCAGTCCTCCCGTCGAGGCTAACGATCTACCTCGCCGCACTCGGCTCAAGAAAACTGAACAAATCCGCCGGAAACTGAACGGAGCAATCCCCACACTCCCTCGGTTAGACCTCTTCAATCTCAATCAGAACATCTCCGGGAGTGACCCTATCACCCTTGGCAACATGGACATCCACTACGGTACCAGCAATCGGTGCCTGCACTTCGGCCTCCATCTTCATCGCCTCGGTCACCAACACCGCTTGACCTTCCTTGACGACATCGCCAACGGCAACCAGTACATCAACAATATTACCCGGCATATTGGTAGTGACATGGCCCGGCTTGCTCGCCTGTTTGCGGCCCGCACCACCACCTGACTGGTATTCATTCAGTGCTTCGAACACGACCTCTTCCGGCATCCCGTCGAGGGTCATATAGACATGGCGCTTACCACTGCCTTTGATGCCCACCCCAGTAATCGCCACCTGGTAGCTCTCGCCGTGAACATCAATAACAAACTCGGTGGGCACACCGTCGTCATGCACTGGCCGTCCGCCTTTGCCCGCAATCGGTTCCAGCGCTTCCGGTTCCAGCGTGCCGTCGCGACGCTGTTGCAGAAAGCCCCGCCCCAGATCAGGGAACATGGCATAGGTCAGCACGTCTTCCTCGCTCTCCGCCAGATCGGCAATATCCTTGCGCAATTTATCCAGCTCTGGTGGCAACAAGTCCGCCGGACGAACATCAATTACTGCTTCGGATCCAATCGCCTTGGTCCGCAGCTCAGCGTTCACTTCACCCAGCGCCGCGCCGTAGTGGCCCTGCAGATAACGCTTAACCTCGTTGGTAATTGTGGTGTAGCGAGTGTCGGCCAGAATATTCATAACAGCCTGGGTACCAACAATCTGCGACGTCGGCGTCACCAGCGGCGGGTAACCCAGGTCTTTACGCACGGCGGGAATTTCAGCAAACACTTCGTCTATGCGGTGCAGAGCGCCCTGCTCTTTCAGCTGATTGGCCAGGTTCGACATCATGCCGCCCGGTACCTGATTAATCTGTACGCTGACGTCCTCGCGGGTAAACTCGCTCTCAAACTGGTGGTACTTGGCGCGCACCTCCCACAGTTTCTTGGCAACGCTTTGCAGGGCGGCCAAATCCAGACCACTGTCATAGGGTGTGCCCTTCAGGCCCGCTACCATAGTTTCCGTCGCCGGGTGGCTGGTCCCATTGGCAAAGGCGGAAATGGCGGTATCGATAATATCCACCCCGGCCTCAACGGCCTTCAGCTGGCACAGCCCCGCCAGGCCCGAGGTCATATGTGAGTGCAGGGCCAAAGGCAAATTAAACTCCGCCTTTAACGCCGAAACCAACTCAGCGGTCGCCGTCGGCGTGAGCAGGCCCGCCATATCCTTGATGGCAATCGAATCAATACCCATCGCCACCATGTCCCGCGCCTGCTGAACAAAGGTTTCGGTTTTGTGCACCGGGCTGGTGGTGTAGCAAATGGTGCCCTGAGCATGCTTACCCGCCTTCTTTACCGCGGCGATCGCACATTCGAGATTGCGCACATCGTTCATGGCATCAAAGACACGAAAGATATCCATGCCGTTATCAGCGGACTTCTGAACAAAGGCCTCCACCACGTCGTCGGCATAGTGACGATAACCCAGCAGATTTTGCCCCCGTAGCAACATCTGCAACGGCGTATTCGGCAGCGCCTCACGAAGTTGGCGCAGGCGCTCCCAGGGGTCTTCCTTCAGAAAGCGCACGCAGGCATCAAAGGTTGCACCGCCCCACACCTCCAGCGACCAGTAGCCAATGGCATCAAGCTCCGCACACAACGGCAACATATCCTCGGTGCGCAGGCGCGTCGCAATCAGTGATTGATGGCCGTCGCGCAAGGCAACGTCGGTGATCTTTACGGCTTTGGCTTTGTTCATCATTCAAGTCTCTGAAAATAAGTCGGTGATTAGGGCCTGTTTCAGGGCCTCGCTTAAAGACCGGCGTGCGCCGCGATCGCCACGGCGACAGCCATGGCCAGCTCTTCCGGACGACTCTTGTCCGAGTACTGGGTAAGTTCTGGGTGATTTTCGACAAAGCTGGTATCGAAATGCGCCTCCCTGAAATCGGGATGCTTGAGTATCTGCTGATAATACGGGGCCGTGGTTTTCACCCCCTGTACGCGCATATCGTTTAGTGCTCTGGCGCCGCGATTCAGCGTTTCCTCCCATGTCAGCCCCCAAACGATGAGCTTGAGGCACATCGAGTCGAAATAGGGCGGGATGTTGTAGCCAGTGTAAATTGCCGTATCGGTGCGCACACCTGGGCCACCGGGCGCGTAGTAGCGGCTGATTTTGCCGAAGCTGGGCAGGAAATCGTTTTTGGGGTCCTCGGCGTTCACCCGAAACTGGAGTGCGTAACCACGAAAGGAAATATCCTCCTGGCGATACCCCAACGGCAGCCCCGCGGCGATACGAATCTGCTCGCGAACAATATCCACTCCGGTAATCTGTTCGGTAATGGTGTGCTCCACCTGCACCCGGGTGTTCATTTCCATGAAATAAATCTGGTTGTCCGCCAGCAGGAATTCCACCGTGCCGGCGTTCACGTAATCCACGGCTTCCGCGGCACGCACCGCCAACTCACCAATATAGGCCCGCTGCTCGGGAGTAAGCTGGGGGGACGGCGCAATCTCAATCAGTTTCTGGTTGCGGCGCTGAATGGAACAGTCGCGCTCAAACAGGTGAATTACATTACCGTGGCTGTCGGCCAATACCTGGGCCTCGATATGTTTCGGGTTGACGATGCATTTTTCCAGAAACACATCTGCGCGCCCAAAGGCCTTACTCGCTTCGGAAACCACCCGGTCAAACTGACGGCGTAAATCCGCTTCGCTGTCACAGCGGCGAATACCGCGGCCACCGCCACCTGAGGTGGCCTTTAGCATTACCGGATAACCTATCCCCGCCGCGACCGCTACGGCCTCATCAACATCGGCGAGATTGTCTTCGGTGCCGGGAATCACCGGCACATTGGCCTCCATCATTGCTCGGCGAGCTTCAGTCTTGTCGCCCATACGACGAATCACTTCGGCACTGGGCCCGATAAAGGTGATGCCGCGCTGGGCACAGATTTCGGCCAATTCATCGTTTTCGGACAAAAAGCCATAGCCGGGATGCAAGGCGTCGCAGCCGGTTTCCACCGCCAGCGCGACCAACTTACGCGGGTTCAGATACCCCTCTAGCGGCTCTGCCCCCACGCAATAGGCTTCGTCCGCCCGTTTTACGTGAAGCGAAAAGCGATCCGGCTCAGTGTATATCGCCGCAGAGCGAATACCCATCTCGGCACAGGCGCGAACGATCCGCACTGCGATCTCACCGCGATTGGCTATCAAAATCTTCTTCAGCATGGCGGCACTCCGGCTTGCCCTACCCGCCAAGCGGCGGATAGCGTTAAGTGTTCAATAACGAGACAGTAGCGAACTTTTTCCACCATAAAAAATTAATATTTATTTTAATAGCTATAAGATATTGCTTATAGTTGGATGAAATTCGTACTGAATCGCCCGAAAAAATGAAATTAAGCTCCCTCAGCCGCCTGACTCTGCGCCAAATTGACGTGTTTCTCGCCGTTTGCCAGCACCGCAGCTACTCCAGAGCCGCCGATCAGCTCGCCCTGACTCAGCCGGCCGTAAGCTCGCAAATCCGCAGCCTGGAAGAACTTACCCAGCAACCGCTGTTTGACTACATCGGCAAGCAGCTCTACCTCACCCCCGCCGGTGAGTTGGTGGAACGCGCCGCCCGCGACCTGAAACAACGCCTGGTTCACTTGGAGATCGAGCTCACCGAACTACACGGTCGCCTGTCCGGAACCTTGAATATCGCCATTGAAAGCAGCGCCGAGTACCTGTTGCCCCAGTACATTCAGCGGTTCAGCGAACAACACCCCGACGCCGATGTTATTCTCCATGTTGAAAATCATCAGCGTCTGCTCGGTCGCCTGCAGGACAACCTGGATGACCTGGCAGTGTTAACCCGCATACCCGGAGACCGGGGGCTGAATTTCACACCTTTCGCCGAACACCAGCTTGTCGCAGTCGCCGGCGTTGATCACCCCCTGGCCGAAAAGCCGGATGTGACCCTACTTGAACTACTGCACTATCGCCTGCTATCCCGCGAACCGGGTTCCGGCAGCGCGCAAATTTTTGAAGAATTTTGCCAGCAGCTTAGCTGCGTCGTTAAACACCGGCGCCAGCTCGGCAGCAACCAGGCAATACTACACACTCTGCTGGCCCAGCGCGGTAGCGACAGCAGTGACTACGCTATATTGCCCCGCTACATCATTGAAGACAGTGTCGCCCAGGGCAAACTCAAGGTGATCGCCGTAAACAGCATGCCCATCCGCCGCTCCTGGTGCAGCGCCTACCCCAAGGGCAAGCACCTCAACCCGCTGGCGAGCGCCTTTCTAAAAACCCTGCACGTTCCCTAGGACTGTCCGAGATAGAGATTCACCCTCGAAAACTCCTCGGACTCCGCCAGATCCGGTACCGTTGTCGCCCGCTGAAACTGCAGATGACGATACCCCGGCACTGAAAAATCCTTGACCCTGGAATCCGCCACCAACACGCTGGGCGCCCGCGCCAGAAAAAGCTCCAGCAAGGGCATGTTCGCACGGTCATAGAGCACATCGGCCACTAACACCACATCCCAGCGGCTATCGTCGGCAAAAAAATCACCGCTATATTCCAGCTCAACACCATTTAAATTCGCATTGGCGCGACAGGATTCCAAGGCATCCTCATCCAGGTCACAGGCCACGACCTGCGCCGCTCCAGCAAGGGCCGCCGCCACCGCAGCAACCCCGGAACCAGCACCGAAGTCAACGACCCGTTTGCCCGCAACCAGCTGAGGATTATCGAGCAAATATCGCGCCATAACCTGACCGCTAGCCCAGCAAAAGCACCAGTAGGCCGGATAGTTCATTATTCGTTGCACCTGCTCCGGGCTGAGGTCTGCCTGGGGGTATGCCTCGTCGAGCAAATACAACTGCATTTCAGGTACAAGTGGCAGAGCAGTCGGAACAATCTGCGCAGCGGGTAAAATATCTTCAACAAGCGCGGTCAGCGCAGCGTGTGGTTGCGGAATTGAGATAGGCAAAACGGCAATGCTCTTATGTCAGAACGGGTTTCAGTGGCGTAAATGCGCCGGGGGCCTCATCATAGCGCCTCCAAACCCGACAACGCAGCCCAATGTCCGAATTTATTGCGCCCTATTGCGCCGAAAAAGCCGAAATACTGCACGCCGACAGCGACGTTCTGGTGGTCAACAAACCCGCCGGTTTGTTATCGGTTCCCGGTAAGCACCCCGACAACAAGGACTCTCTGATCAGTCGATTACAGGCGGACTTCCCCGAGGCACGTATTGTCCACCGCCTTGATATGGCAACCTCAGGTTTAATGATCATTGCCCTGAACCCCGACAGCCACCGTGCCCTAAGTCGACAATTTGAACACCGAAAAGTCGAAAAGGCCTATGTGGCGAGGGTTTTTGGCCGGGTGGATGCACGGCGCGGCGCCATCGAACTTCCCTTGGCCTGCGACTGGCCAAACCGACCGCGCCAACACATCAATTTTGACTACGGCAAGCCGGCCCAGACCTGGTACGAATGTCTTGATCGCAGCGCCAAGGAAACAACCCTGCTGCTCAAGCCGGTTACCGGGCGCTCTCACCAGTTACGTGTACACTGCGCGAGCATCGGCCACCCGATACTCGGCTGCGAGTTTTACGCCCACCCTGCGGCAAAGGCGGCGGCCGAGCGCTTGCTTTTGCACGCCAGCGAACTGATCTTCAGCCACCCCGTCAGCGCAGAGACCATGAGCTTTTCCTGCGCCGCGCCATTCTAAGGCTTGTATCGCGCACTATTGCCCCTTGTAAGATGATCGGTGCTAAACTGGCCCAGAGACCGAACTGCGTCTCGGATAGTCGAGGATCTGCTATGGTCAACGTCGAACACCAGCAGCGTAGCGCCCAGATTATTTTACGACCGAACTGCTCCGCCGACTGGCAGAGCAATCGCCGCCTTATTGCCTTCATCGCCGCTGCCAACTGCGTGTTTGCCAGTGGTTTCATTGCCATCGGAGCGTGGCTGATATTACCGTTTATGGGCCTGGAAATTCTGCTGCTTTGGCTGCTGCTGCGCCGCGTATTTGGTCGTTTGCAGTTTCAACAGGTGGTGAAATTAGACGACGACCAGCTCATTGTCGAAAGCGGCTATCACCATTTACGCCAAAACTGGCGATGGCAGCGTGACAGCGCCACCGTACTGGTCAACACCCGCCCGCATCCCTGGGACCCTTTACATATCAGTTTGAGTCATGCCGGCGAAGAGATCGCCCTGGGGCGTTTTCTCAATAAAGACGACACTGAAATCCTGCTGCGCGCACTGCGCAGGGAAGGGCTCGCGATACGCCAGTTCAGCGAGTACGGCGATTTTATAGCCTGAGTCGGCCCATTGCTCTGTCCTCAGGGTGCTAAAAAAAGTTGAGCGCGCCCCACCACAACGTCGCCACCCCACAGAACCTCACCGACATAGTCTTCGGGCTCAAGGGGTCGCATCCCACCAATAGCGCCACTGAGCAACCACTGATGGGGCTCAATCGTCCAGCCGTAGGCTACCCGGTTATTTATCAGCTCGAGCAGCGTCTGCCAAGGACCACCCAACAGAGAAGAGGTCGGCGCCTCGACCAGCAGCTGACCGTTATGCCAAAGCCGCACACTGAGCGCATCGAGCGTCTCCAGAGGAATCGTCATTGCCTTCCCTACCACAAAGCTGTGCGCCGCCACATTGTCACGCACAATGTCCGTCGCGCTCGGCGGCACATGTTTTAATAGCCCCAGATCAGGCAATTCAAAGGCGGGCGCGACCTCCTCGACCAGTCCCTGCAACTGTGCAATATTGTCGAGCGGCTTAGTGACCGGCTCGCGCAGGCGAAACGCCAGTTCAAGCTCGATCATCGGCTTTGTAAATCCCGCGAGAGACACCGGCGCGCCGGGCTCCAGTGCGTTCCACAATACCCCCGCGACCGCGCGATCACTGGCAAATTTCTGCTGGGTTTGCCGGGTGGTCAGCCCCGCCTTGAAGCCCGCAGGCGTGCCACGAGCCGCCTGTTCATGGAACTGCTGCCGATAAGCCTGCTGCCAGGGTAAGTCCGATGCCTGCTCAGCAGGGCCGGCACAACCAGACAACAGCAGCACAAATAGCCCCAATCGCCCTAGAGCCCTCACAAAAAGCCACCTCACCTTCATATTCTCCTCACTTAACAGATCTTATTATCGACGAGTCACCGCACCGCCAGACAAACACGCACCACCGGCACCTTATTCAAGAGGGAGCAATACCCGCCCCAGGATGAACAACACGCTAACCGCCAAACCACACCACGGAACCCACGCAGGATAACTCGGCGCCCCTGCCACTGCAGGCAACCGCCGCTTCAGTACAATCAATGCTGCATTGACCAGAACAAAGACCAGCAATACAAAAAAACTTGTCAATTCCGCCAGCTGCAAGAGCGGCAACACCAGGGCAAACAAAAGACAAGCCCCCACCGCCAGCGACGTTGCCAGCAGCGGAGTGGACGTGCGCCGGTTCACCCGCGCCAACGCTGGCGGCAACCAGCCCTGGCGCGCCATACCGTAGAGAATTCTCGCCACCATGATCAATTGAATCAGGGCGCCATTCACCACAGCACACAAGCTGATCAACACAATAACCGACGTTCCTGTGAGGCCGCTGCGCTCCACGACCAAAGCCAGCGGCGCGGCGCTCTCCGCCAGCTCTGAAGCCGGCACTACCTTAACAGCAATCACACTTACCAGAGAGTAAAGGCATGTTGCGATGGCGAGCGCTAACAGCGCCGCTCGTGGCAACGTTCGCTCGGGGTTCTTTACCTCCTCGGCAACGTTGACCATATCCTCAAACCCGATAAAGGCATAAAACGCAAGAAATGCCCCCATCACCACTCCAGTCCACTGCCAATCCCCCTGGTCGGGCAGCGCGACCGATTTACTTCCCCACAGCGACGCGCCGCCAACACCGATCACCAGCACTAAGCCCAGCACCTCCAGCAGAGTCAACACTCCCACGATTTTGACCGACTCACCGATGCCCCAGGCCGCCAGCGCTCCCAACACCAGGATCAGTACCGCAATCAGCCAGGGTGTTGATATCGGAAAAAACACCTGAAAATAACCAGCAAAACCATGAGCAATGGTAGCCGAGGAACTGACCCCAGCCAGGGCCAGTAACAAACCCACCGCTATCGACAAACCACGAAAGCCAAAGGCCTCGTGCACATAAACTGCCTCCCCAGCGCTAATAGGGTAGCGCGCGGCCAACTCGGCGTAGCTAAACACCGTAAACGCGACCCCGGCGGAGGCCAGCAAAAAGGACAATGTGGTCGCAGCGCCGGCGGCGCCCGCCACCTTTCCCACAAGCACATAAATGCCCGCGCCGAGAATATTCCCCAGACCGTATAACAATAACCCCCAAAGGCCTATTTTGCGTTTCAGCCCCGCTGCGCCGTCAACCAAGCTCCCTCCTCCATGCCGCAATGGACTAATACCAGAACAAACCTGCACCTTGAGCAATTAGCAAGTCCAATTCCCGTGGTAGAATGCACGCCTTTCATGTTCACTCCACGGGTTAATCAGCAAAGTAATGAGTAATTCTCCAGAACGCAAAAAAGTCGGCATGGTGAGCCTGGGCTGCCCTAAAGCCCTGGTCGACTCGGAGCGTATCCTCACCCAACTGCGAATGGAAGGTTATGAGGTGGTACCAAGCTACGACGACGCTGATGTTGTGGTAGTGAACACCTGTGGGTTTATCGACAGCGCTAAACAAGAGTCTCTGGATGCCATTGGTGAAGCCCTGAAGGAAAACGGCAAGGTCATTGTCACCGGCTGTATGGGCGACGACAGCAAGATCCGCGAGGTTCACCCCGACGTTCTCGCCGTCAGTGGCCCC
>JBFEVY010000041.1:0-16058 GCA_041546665.1 Spongiibacteraceae bacterium
GAGCAAGGCCGACGCTGGACACCTGAGAACCTCCCCTCTACCAACTGGAATATACGCAACTACCTGTGGAAGCCACTTCTAGGTTTACGCGGCTTTCTCAACCTTCGCCTGTTCAAACATGTAATGATCCTGCACGGCAATGCCGTGGGCGGCGGTTCCATTACCTATGCCCAAACACTTCTCGTACCGCCCGACTCCGTGTGGGAAAGTGGTAACTGGGCCGGCCTGGATGACTGGCAGAGCGTTATGCCCGGCCACTATGCCACCGCAAAAAAAATGTTGGGCGTGACCACCAATGAGCGCCCCGCTCCGGCAGATGAAAAGCTCAGGATTATGGCTAAATCCGTCGGCGTTGAAGACACCTTTTATCACACAGATGTCGGCGTATTTTTCGGTGACAAAGGCGAAGTTGCCGGCAAGGAATATCCCGACCCCTATTTTGATGGACAAGGCCCTTCGCGGAACTCCTGTATAGGTTGCGGTGGATGTATGGTTGGTTGCCGCTACAACGCCAAAAACACCCTGGATAAAAATTATTTGTATCTGGCCGAGAAAAATGGCGTTAAGGTCCTGGCGGAAACCCGCGTCGTTGACGTAACGCCGCTGAACAATTGCGCCGATGGCGGCGAAGGCTATCAGGTCAGTACCGAAAGCAGCTTCGGCCGACGCTCCAAAAATGCCGGGCGCGTTACGGCCCGCGCTGTTATTTTTTCCGCTTCGTCACTTGGCACGCAAAGTCTGCTATTCGATCTTAAAGACAAGGGCTCGCTGCCCAATATCTCCTCCGACCTCGGCAACCGTGTGCGCACCAACTCTGAGTCGATACTGGGGGTGCGCTACCCCGGGACGACCGAAGATCTTTCATCTGGAATAGCCATCGGCTCCGGCATCCATATTGATGAACACACCCACATAGAGGCCGTGCGTTACCCGGACGGTTCCAATTTATTGAGTGGCCTGTTTACGGTTCTGACCGGCGGTCGTCCCGGCGCCGTAAGGATGTTGTACTGGTTAGTGGCTATGCTTCGCCTACTGTTGACTCACCCGATACAGGGCCTTCGCAGCTTGTTGCCCTGGCGGTTTTCCAGAGAGACCGTGATTTTTCTCGTGATGCAAACCGTAGACGGACATATCAATATGCGCTGGAAACGGCGCTGGTACTGGCCCTTCTCAAAAGGTTTGAGCAGTGAGGGTGATCGCATCCCCACGTTTATTCCCGAAGCGAATGCCTTTGCAGAAAAGGCCGCGCGCGCGACGGGCGGCATCGGCTTAAGCTCCCTGTCTGAAATCGCCTTTAACGTCCCAATGACAGCCCATTGTATGGGGGGATGCGCAATGTCAGACAAGGCTGAGACCGGCGTTATCGATTCGCAAAACCGAGTATTCAACTATCAGAACCTCTACGTTATTGACGGCTCTATGCTCTCAGCCAATCTTGGGGTAAACCCCAGCCTTACCATAACCGCGCTTGCTGAACGCGCCATGAGTTATATCCCCCCTAAGGCGCAGTGCCATGGCAACGAGGAAGGGGCACTTACCCCAGTGGAAGACCTTGCGCAATAGGCACCGGGCGATACGCAAAGATACGGGGGAGATAGCGGATCGTCATGCTATCTCTCTGTACGCCGAAAATGGCAGAGTGAATAACACACCACTAACATAATTCTCAAACAGGACAGTGCTATGCAAGTCATTCAAAAAACCAACGAAGCCCTCACCTCCATTCAGCCGGACGCTGGACTACGCGATTGTTTTTTGCGTCAAAAGGAGTCCTATCTCGCGAATCCCTACCCTAGCTATGCAGAACGCAAGCAGGATCTCCTTGCTCTTAAAGCGCTATTGAATGACAACCGCGAAGAAATTATTGCCGCAATTTGCAAGGACTACGGCAACCGCTCTCGCCACGAAACCCTGTTCGCTGAAGTGATCAATGTGTCTGATGGCATCAACAGCATCATCAAACAAATGAAGCAGTGGATGAAGCCCCAGCGTCGCCATGTTGACCAGACCATGTTCCCCGGTGGAAAAAGCAAAGTGATTCCCCAGCCCCTGGGGGTTGTCGGCATGATCATCCCCTGGAATTTCCCGATCAATCTCTGCTTCAGTCAGCTTACCGCTGCCTTCGCTTCCGGTAACCGGGCGATGGCCAAGATGTCGGAGAATTCAATCAACCTTTCCCGGCTGCTGATTGAGCTTTCACCAAACTATTTCCCCGAAGACAAACTGAAATTTTTCGAAGAAACCGGCGGCGTCGGCATTGAGTTTTCACAAATTCCCTTTGACCTGCTGGTCTTTACCGGCTCGGGCCAAACCGGGCGCGCAGTGATGGCCTCTGCGGCGCAGAACCTCACCCCGGTGGTACTGGAGCTAGGCGGCAAGGCGCCGGCAATCATCGCCCCAGATTATTCTATCGAGAAAGCGGTGGACCGCATTTTATTCATCAAACAATTCAACGCCGGGCAGATCTGCACGAACATTGACTATGTCTTTGTCCACGAAAGCCAGAAGACGGCGTTTATAGAGGGCGCCAAGGCCTGGACAGCCAAGCACTGCCCGGATATCAATAGCCCTGACTACACGTCGATAATCGATGATCGCTCTCTGAAACGCCTTGAGAACACCCTCGCCGATGCTCGTGAAAAGGGCGCCACCGTGATTAACCTCAGCGGCGAGACTCCGGTCAATCGAGAACTGCGCAAACTGCCCTTGCATCTGGTGATGGATACCACACCTGACATGATCATCCGCAACCGCGAAACCTTTGGTCCACTGCTGCTATTGATGACCTACAAAGACAGCGATGAGGTCGTGAACTACATCAACAGTAAAGACCGGCCGCTCGCTATTTACCCCTTCAGTAACAGCAAGAAGGTTCAGGACATGTATATCCAGCGGGTGATGTCGGGTGGCGTAACCGTCAATGACGGCCTCTATCACGTTGCACAACATGACATCCCCTTCGGTGGTGTCGGTCCGAGTGGAATGGGGCACTATCACGGCTACGAAGGCTTCACGACCTTTTCAAAACTGCGGCCGGTGTATTACCAGCCGTCGTGGTCACCGATGGAACTACTGCGCCCTCCCTATGGGAAGTTCGCGACGCGGTTTTACGAAACGCTGGCTAAAATGAAAGGCTAAATCAAGAAAAGTGATGGATCTGTCGGCAGGCATTTTCAACGACAGATCCAGAACGAATGCTTACACCCGTCCCCAAACGGCTATTTCTCAATCATATGAATAACCAGTTGCGAACTGATAAAGCAGAACAAGAAAAACAACGCCGCAGCAGTTAAACCGGAAACAATCAACGGCGTGCTGCTGGATTCCGCCCGCTCCCATAGCTTTTTGCCGCCGGAGCGGTTTTGCAGCGCAAATATCAGGCAGACGGCTTGGTAAAAAACATCAAAAATGCCAAAGCTCTTACCGGTGTCTTTATTCTGCTCTTTTTCCATTTTCGACCCTTTGTTCGCGTAAGATTGCAGGTCAGCAGACATGTCTTGTTAAGAACCGCGCGCCGGACCATTCCTGTAACATTCCAGTTGAGTTTGCAATCCCCATGCCACGCAATAAAAACACAACAAATACATTAAAATCAATAAGTTAAAGACACAAACCGACCGAAAGGCACGTTCAGAACAATGACCTGATCGCCAAATTTGGCAATAACACTGTCAAATTTGGCAGGATCATCGAACAAAACAGGGATTCAGTTTTGGTCCTCCGAGCAATCAGGAAGACTTGATGGAGATTCTGCTAAGCCACTACTCTGACAACGCCCTTGCACCAGCAAGACAATGACGACAGTGACCGCCACCAGGCTCAAACTCACCGCGATTCCGCCCAGTACGCCGTAGCTATCAATCCAGAAGAACTGGGCTGCAAGCATCAATGACACCCCCAACCAACGACCCCGCTTCAGCGGAGATTTATGCACTTCCTGGTATTGCTTACCCAAACGCCATAGCACTACCCCGGCACAAGTCAACAGAGCAGCACCAGTCTTAGCAACAACGGCGAACAGGTGGCTGTGATCACGCACATGCTCGCCACCCGCATACCAAGTGATTACAAAGGGAAGAATGAGCCAGGCCAGGCCCTTGACCGTAAAAAATACAATAGCCAACACCCCGAGCTGCCGAATGCGTTTCAACATATCTAAACGGGGCCCTGAAGCCCAATTATCGAGTGCAGACGCACATTTCACTTCTCATAATCACGTGGGCGCTATTCCCAAGCACAAGTCATCTCAATGGGCCCACTGACCATTTTCGACGCAGATCAACATGGCGCTTGCCCTAAAGCATCCTAATTACCAATAGTGGCAACCACAAGGGGCCCAGCGCGAGAACCACGCAACAAAGACTCATGGCTTACAGGATCATCGGAATGTGCGGAACAACTGGGAGCTCAGCAGTTCGACCAAGGAGATTGCAAATACAGCGGATCATGATGACTTCCTGCAAAAGAGCAAAGCAAGATCATAACCCGCAAAAACATTAAATACAAATGATTCTCATTTGTAAAATCTATTAGAACAAATCGTCCAGGTCGTTCACCGCATCAATCACGGTTCTTGTCGCCTCGTTAATCAACAGAATATCAGTACCCACTCGAATCAGTTTCTGACCTTCCCGAGTACGGCCCAGCTCATGAAGCAACGCGTGTGGCAAGTCGTAGTACACCACATCACGGGGCAGGCGCTCACCCTGTTTCCAATGTTTTGTTGCACCCGGCGGACGGCAGCCGTTGTTCTTTTTCGCCAACCCTGGAGGGCATTTGCCACTGGAATGTTGGCTGGAGTAATAGCGCTGAATGCTGGTTCTCGCGGATGAGTCGAAGTAAATACTCCCGTGACGCTCAGTGCGCTCTTCAGTCTGTTGATGTGCCGGCTTGTGTTTGTCACTATTTCCAGGAGATTCCGGCTTTTTTGCGAAAGCCGCGCCACTCGCGAAGGCACTCACGAGCAGGGCAACGGACAGCTTCTTCATCATTTTCATCATCGATTACTCTACAAATCACATTAGTACGTGCCGTAGTATGGCAGAGGGAGCCTTAACCAAAAATGAACCAGGTCAAAGTATCTCTCCCTCTGCGACAAATAACCCACAATGCCTTGTGACGTGCCTTGCTAGGCTTTCGACAACTCCGCCAACTGCGCCTGCATAACCTGTTTAACAGCATCCAGCGCCTTTGCCGGGCGCAGCATGACTTTGAAATCCACGATTTCGCCCTGCTCATTCCAGCGAATAATATCTACGCCGTTAACGTACGTTTCGTTGATCGTAACGGTGAACTCCAGCATGGTATTGTGCTCATCTGAAATTTCCCGAACATATTCAAAACTGTCGTTAAACAGGGCATTAAACGCCGCTGTTAAGTAGAGCTTGGTCATTGCTTTGCCCGCAATCGGGGTATGCACAACCGGCGAATGGAAGACCACCTCGTCGGTGAGCAGCGTGTCCAAAGCTGAAATATCTCGGGTTTCAACCAGCTCGTGCCATGCAGCCGAATGCTTTTTCATATCTCCCTCTCTTTATACTTAGCTAAGTTGTTCGCACAGTGCGCGTTTTGCCTGCTGATACTCTTCAGACAGCTTCGCTACCACATCACCTGCCGGAAGAATTTTCTCTACCGCACCGATGCCCTGGCCACTGCCCCAGATATCCTTCCAGGCCTTGGCCGAGGTATTACCGCCGGAACCAAAATTCATTTTCGACGGATCACTCTCGGGAAGATTCGCAGGATCCAGGCCGGAATTGATAATCGAGGGAGCCAGGTAATTACCGTGCACCCCGGTAAACAGGTTACTGTATACGATATCCGCCGACGAACACTCTACAATTGCATTTTTGTATGCCGGTTCCGCGTTCGCCTCTTCTGTGGCGATGAACATGGAACCAATATAGCCAAAATCTGCTCCCATTGCCTGGGCCGCCAGCACCGAACGCCCGGTAGCAATGGAACCCGACAAAGCAATCGGGCCATCAAACCACTGACGCAATTCTTGAATCAGGGCCAGCGGTGACAGCGTACCGGCGTGCCCTCCCGCCCCGGCGGCGACGGCGATCACCCCATCCGCACCCTTTTCAATGGCCTTGCGGCCAAAGGTGTTATTGGTGATATCGTGCATGACCACGCCACCCCAGCCATGGGCCGCCTGATTGACTTCTTCCCGGGCGCCGAGAGAGGTAATGAGCATTGGCACTTTGTATTTTTCACAGAGCGCCATATCCTCATCCAGACGGTCGTTGGAACGGTGGACGATCTGGTTTACAGCAAAGGGGGCGGCGGGACAATCCGGATGGTCGCGGTCCCAGGCCGCCAGTTCTTCGGTAATCTGGTGAAGCCATTCGTCCAGTTGCGACACGGGCCGGGCGTTCAATGCCGGGAACGAGCCGATCACACCGGCCTTGCACTGGGCAATCACCAACTTCGGATTTGAAATAAGAAACAATGGTGCACAGATCACCGGCAGGCGCATTTTTGAGGTAATGTGGTTTGGTAAGCTCATGGTATTTTCCCAAATAAAGAGTAAGTAGCTAAATAAGTAACTGATGGTTTAGATCGCTGCAGCCAGTTCACAGCCCTGACGAATCGCACGCTTGGCATCGATTTCCACAGCCAGTTCGGCGCCGCCAATCAAATGAACGCGGTTACCCCGCTGCGGTTTGAGCGCGCTGTATAAGGCATTCACCGATTCCTGTCCGGCACAAAGAACGACGTTATCGACATTGAGCGTGTGCGGCTTACCGTCAATTTCGATGTGCAAACCTTCGTCATCAATACGCTGATATTTCACACCACCGATCATCTTGACCTGGCGGCGATTCAAGGCGATTTTTGCCGCCCAGCCAGTGGTATAACCCAGCGTTGAACCGAAACGACCCGGCCTGCGCTGCAACAGGTAAATATCCCGATCGGCACGCTCAACAACGGGCGTAATCCCCGCCACACCACCACGGGGGTGATGTTCAAAGTCGATTCCCCACTCCCTGGCAAACACATCGCGATTGACCGCTGCCGACTCACCCTTGTGACTGAGCAACTCCGCCACATCAAAACCAATGCCGCCGGCGCCGATGATCGCAACGGATTTGCCGATGGGGCGCTCCCCCATAATGGCTTGGCGATAAGTCAACACCGAGGGATGATCTAGACCTTCGATGTCCGGCCGTCTCGCTTCTATGCCCGTCGCTATCACGACCTCGTCCCAGTCATCCGCGGTAAGTTCAACATCGGAAACAGGCGTATTTAGCTGCACCGCTACACCCAGGCGCGCCAATTGCACCCGGTAGTAACGCAAGGTTTCGTGAAACTCTTCCTTACCAGGAATCCGCATGGCCAGATTAAAGTGACCACCAATTTCCGAGCCCGCTTCAAATACGGTTACCTGATGTCCCCGCTCCGCAGCGGTAACCGCGAAGGCTAGCCCCGCAGGCCCAGCGCCAACCACAGCGATTTTCTTCGGTGTATCCACCTTCGGATAATTTAACTCCGTTTCATGGCCAGCACGCGGATTGACCAGGCACGATACCCGCTCCCCTTTGAACACGTGATCCATACAAGCCTGATTGCAGGCAATACAAGTATTAATCTCATCCGCACGCCCTTCCTCTGCCTTGCGGACAAATTCCGGGTCGGCCAGCATTGCCCGCCCCATCGACACAATATCGGCATCGCCTCGTTCTAACACAGCCTCGGCAACTTCCGGCATATTGATGCGATTGCTGGTAATCAGCGGAATTCCGACATGCTCGCGCAGCTGCCCGGTAACCGAGGTAAACGCGGCCCGCGGCACCTTAGCCGAAATTGTCGGCACCTGTGCTTGATGCCAGGTAAAGTGGGTACTGATGATCGTGGCACCGGCCGCTTCGACCTGTTTGGCCAGAGTACAAACCTCGTCCCAACTGCTGCCGTCTTCCATCATCTCCATCGCGGCAATACGAAATACCACAATGAAATTCTCGCCCACCGCGTGGCGAACCCGGCGCAAGACCTCAAGGGCAAAACGCATGCGATTATCGTAACTGCCGCCCCATTCATCATCGCGGTGGTTAGTCTTCTCCAGCAGGAAAGTGCTGATCAGGTAACCCGCCGAGCCAATAATTTCAACGCCGTCGTAGCCGGCTTGCTTGGCCAGCAATGCACAGTGAGCAAAGTCCTCAATGGTGCGCTGAATATCGGCCTCGGTCATCGCTCGGGGTGTAAAGCGGTTTATCGGGGATTTGATGGCGGATGGCGCTACCGCGCCCTCGTGCCGGGCCAGGGCACCGGAGTGAAGTATCTGCAAACAGATCTTGCAGTCAGGCGCCACAGCGTGCACGGCATCGGTCACCTTGCGGTGATTCACAACCTGGGAGGTTTTAAACAGCGCCTCGTCTTCCGAGCCCGCAAACTTGCTCTCTAGGTTCGGTGCAATACCACCGGTGATGATCATGCCCATACCGGCCTGGGCGCGCTCTGCATAGTAACGCGCCAGCTTGTCGTAGCCCTCGCCACCAAAGTCTTCTAGCCCGGTATGCATCGAGCCCATCAGGCTACGGTTTTTTAGCGTCGTAAACCCTAAGTCCAGGGGCTGAAATAGCTTTGGGTAATTTTTGTTCGCAGTCACGGAATGACAAACCTCAGTAAGCCGTTTTGCGAAAGAGTACGGGGCGAACCGAGGCTGATCATTAACCTAGGTTAAGAGCCGCAATTATTTCTCGCGCAACCAGTCCGCCTTGCAGCGCGACAGAGCCACCGGGGTGATGCCCAAATAGGAAGCGATATGGTATTGGGGAATGCGATCCAGATAATCGGGGAAGTTTTTGACAAAGCGGCGGAAACGCTCCCCAGCGGAGGAAATCATCAACTCGGCTTCCCGGCGCTCATTGCGTACCAGCATAAGCTGACAACTGCGATCAAACAGGCGATTCCAGGCCGAGTCGGTGTTGAGACGCTGCTGCCAGACTTTCAGCGGCAGGCGCACCAACAGGCAATGCTCAAGGGTTTCTATACAATAACGACTGGGCTCGCTGAGGATAATACTACTGAGATTGCCGACAATATGATTGTCAGCGTAAAACGCCTTGTTCACCTCCCGCCCGTCCTCGGTATTGTAGTAAAAGCGTACCAGCCCTTTTACGACAAAATAGTGCGCCTCAACATCCTCTCCCTGGGGTTGAAGACAGGTCTTGGGAGGCGCTTGAAATACGTTGAAATAGGGTAGGCCCAACTGCCACTCGGCGTCATCCATGGCAACCGTTTCAGCGAAGAAACGGCGCATATAATCAAGGGCATCGGCCACTTGCCTGTCGTCACGCTCGGGTATCAGCATCTCGGTGTGGTGTCTTCCTTCTGGACAAGGGTCAGCAGGTGGTAGGTGTTTTGTCCAACCAAGACAATATTCTAATCACTCCCCGGCCCGACTCAAGCCCCACAACGAAAATGCCAGCACCACAAAGTATGGCGCCGCAATCCCGATTGAAAGCGACGCCATCATACTTACGCTTTTACAATCCCGGCAGTGGCGCAGACAATAGCGGCAGTTCAGGCACCAGAGTGAGACTCGGCGACACCAAGATGCCTCCGTCCAGCAAGTAAGAAGGCAGGCTCAGCGGGGCAGTCAGCAATACATCAAGAACGGGGACAAACCCGGGCAACAGGGGAATTCCGCCCTCTAGCACCAAGCTGGTCACCACCGCTGGGTCAAGCAAGTCCAGTACCAACGCCGGCACCGCGGTGAAGGTCGCTAAGCCCGGGCCCGGCAATAGTGCCCCCAGAGTTTCCAGTCCCGGGTTCCCCCCACCTCCGGCCCCGAGCAAGACACCGACAACTGGAATTTCCAATGCCTGCAACGCAGACATCTGCACACTGAGCAAAGCAGCCAACAAAAAGCCATTAATCTTTGTTTTCATCGTCCCTCCCACGGGTTTTATCCTGTTTATTGTGATTTTTGAAAACCGATAACACGTCTATTACCCCAAGCCAGACTACTCAAAGGTCCACTTAGCCCGAATACCGTAGTGAGCGGGTGGAGCGAGTGAGCGCCCAGGCCCGAAGTCCACATGTACTGCGCTGGCGAAATAACGTTCGTCAGTGATGTTTTCTCCGTAGGCCGTCAGCTGCAGTCCCCAGGGGTTATAGAAGTAACTGATACGGGCCGCGAAGGTCTGATACTGCTCCTGCTCCATCACACTGATGTTCTGCGCAGTAAAGTAGTAACCCGAATTGAAGTAGGAATCGACTGCCACTTCCAGCTCACTCGAATCGCCGAGATATAGTGACTGCAGAATAGTGGCGTTGGCGGTAAATCCAGGTGACTGCACAATGCGATTGCCGGTGTAATCCTGCGCGGGCAGACCAAAGAAGCTCCCCGGCCCAAAGGCAAGCCCCGTTTCTTCGTCAAAGCCGCGACCATCCTTATAGTCGGTATAGGTTGCATCCAAATACGAGCCGGAGAAAATCACCGCCAACCCGGGATTTAACTCTGGAAAGGGCTGCAGTTGCACCGTCAATTCTGCGCCTTTTACCTCACCGTCACCAGCATTGAAGAAATTAACCGCTCCGCCTGAGGTCAAGGCCGTGTATGCCGTAATAATATCGTAGCGCTGGGTGTAGAACAGTGCACCTTCCATCTGCAGCTGCCCGTCCAACCACTGGCCCTTGAAGCCCACTTCAAACGCATGATCCTCTTCCTGCTCCACAAAATCAGGGGCTTCAAAGAAGTTCACCGTATTGTAAGTGGGACTCAAATAACCAATAGAGTAAGAGGCGTAGATCTGAGCATCATCAAACTGCCACATCGCCGAAAATCGTGGACTGAGTCGCGAGGTCGTTGCTTCAGGTACATCGAAAGAAGAGAACGGTACCGCGATTTCTCCAGGAAGGAAAATTTCTACCCTGGACCCATCTACATTTCGCGTTTCTTCGTCATAACGCGCGCCCAGCGTTAAGTCCAAGCGGTCGAAAAGCGTGTACGTCCCTTCGGCGAAGGCCGACAGCGATTCGGTTTCCAAAATCCCGTAAGACACCAGCGTCACATCGACATTGTTCACCAGGCCAGTCACTCCCGGCAGGAGCGAATCAACAACCCCCAACAGAGGGCTGACAATGGGCGACAAGACCGGAAAATCTGTAAACAGATTGAGTGCGTTGCTACCAATATTCAGAAACAGCGGATCATAACCCCCAGCCGATTCCAGATAATAAGCACCCACCACCCAGGTAAACTGATCGCTGAACGGCGTTTCCTCATTGGATTCCAGACGGAACTCTGCGGTGCGTTGCTCGGCGTACTGCTTGCCCACCTCGCCCACCAGCATGGGCGCTGAGGTATAGTCCAGATCACCAAAGCCATAGGGCACCGCAAGGTATTGATCCGACAGAATGGCCTTCATGGTGAAAATGGGGAGATCCCAATTCATATAGGCCGATACCACGTCGCGGCGTGTTCTCACCACGGATGGCACACTGTTTTTAATTTTATAATCGAAGCCTGAATCGGGGGTACAAATCGCACACAGTATTGGCGCCGGCTCAGTGCCCTCTGCCGCCAACCCGGCTGACGACGCCGCCTCGTCGTAAATACCGCTGAGGGTGAAATCCAGACGATCCGTGGCGTACCACTTTATTTTGATGCGCCCGCCGCGCAGTGTATTGTCGGCAACTTCCTGACCGGTTTCATTGGTGTAAAGCGCCTCTTCGTCCCGATAAATCCCCGATACCGTCGCCGCGAGATTATCGAAGATCGGCACGTTCACAAAAAAACTTCCGCTGTAGTTGTCAGCACCCACCTCGTCATAATGCCCGGCTTCAAACTTGAGCAATCCGCCGAAGGTTTCCGGATTGGGATCCGGCGTCACAATTCGAATTGCGCCACCCAGGGCATTCCTGCCAAACAGGGTTCCCTGGGGCCCCTTCAACACCTCAACACGCTCCACATTGACCAGGGCATCAATCGACCCTTGCGAAGGCAGCGAGCTGATATCATCCACATAAATCGGCACACTGGGGTCGGCAGACGGTAAATAGGCATCCGAGCCAACACCGCGCAAGAATACCGTGGTAAATCCGATAACGCTGCCAAACACCAGGCCCGGCGTGATCTTGTCCAGTTGCTGCGCGCTCTCTATCCCAAAGGCATCGAGTTTCTCTCCGGAGAACGCGGCGATAGCTATCGGCACATCCTGCACCGACTCCTCCCGCTTCCGGGCGGTCACCACCACTTCCTCGAGTAGTCGATTTTTGGGTACTGCTTTTTCGCCCACCTCTGGCGCCACATCCTGGCCGTAGGATTGCCCGGCAGAACACAGCAATACAGAGAGCGCGACCCCACACGCACTAAGTTGTTTTTTACTCATTTTAATTATTGTCCTTAAATTTTTATCGTTAATTTTATTCTTATAAATGGAAGCTGCTTTACTCTTCGATTAAATCGTAATCACATTTTTCCGCCCCACACTCGGGGCACATCCAGGAATCCGGCACATCTTCCCATTTAGTGCCTGGGGCGATTCCACCGTCGGGGTCGCCAAGCTCTTCGTCATACACATGTGAACAAAATCGACATTGATATCGCCGCATACTACCGTCTCCGCGCATCTTATTTATCGAGTGGCCACTCGGCCCGGTACGATTTCCGGACGAATCGCAAAGCCGTGTTGAACGGCCATTTCATATTGACCCAGTTCCGGTTCTATCAGGTCGTATACCTTTTTGTTGTTGTAGAACGGCGTCATTGGAAACAAGTGATGAATCAGGTGATAGTTTTGATATTGCATAAGCGGGTTTAGAAGAAATTCATAACCTTTGCGCACTGTTGTGGCACGGGTATAGTTCTCTTCTTGAGTCACATCATGGGGCACATGGGGCAACCAGAAAAAGGTCAACCCGAGCATCAACTGTACAAGCCGTGTTGGAATCAGCCACAGCATAAGCACTTCATAACCATAGCCCGCGTAGACCAATGCACCTAAAAACACGAAAAACACTAGCGCACGGCGCAAGCTGGAATGCAAACCTGGCCGTGAAATTTTGTCGGCATTTTTCATCGCATAAATCAGATAGGCAATTTCAATCAGCATCCAGCGGAAGGGCAGGCTCCACAACGGGCCGTTAAAATATTTATCGGGATCGCGCTCACCATTGGCGAAACGATGGTGAAGAATATGGGCCCAACGAAACAATTTAATATTGATGTAGGGCAGGACAATTGCGATGCCTAATTGCCCGATTCTATCGTTAAGCTTGGGATCAGAAGAAATGGAGCGATGTATCGCGTCGTGGGCGACGCTGAACGCCAAATAGCCCACTACGGAATTGATCACCAACCCAACCCATAGAGGCAGCAAACCCGCAAAGCCCGTAATGTAAACCGCCGTATAGGTAACGACTAGCACAACACACATTATCGCGGTCGGCAAAGCAAGCTTCGGGGCTTTGGTCAGCTCCTTTAGCCACGCCTTTCGCTGCGGATCCAGATTTTCCAGATCAATAATGTTACTGGCCACAAAGACTCCTTATCATTATGTTTTTTTAAATTAGCCCTAAACAATTCAATCGATGGCACTGAGGTTTTCCGAGCATCGTTGCGTTGGCAGATACGAAATTTAGGGCTAGAATGGTCGAGCAACAATAAAAAACTATCATTTTAGACAAAAATAACTATCATTTTTGTCAGGCACTACGGCCAGGCGATGGAGCTTCTTCACGACAAACATGTAGGCGAGAAAATGCTTTCTCACCTACATCACCTGATTACCAGCGAGTACCCAGACATCGTGCCGGGAGAACTTTCTCTTCGCACCGGCCTCAATCGAGTAAGCTGGTGGAAGGGCGGAGCCGACGACCCGCTCCAGGACCTCTACGACCTGCTACGCTACCTCACCGCAGGTAGAGCAGCTGAAATCGTCTATCCCCTGGCCCGGCAGAGCCAGCTTAACGACCTCAGTATGATGGGCTACGCCATGATGACGGCGCGCAGTGTCGAAGACTTTGTGCTAATTGCCGGGTACGCGTTGGACCAGTTTAATTTTCCCATGGACATTACCTGGGTAGATGAAGGTGACGGCAACAGCGGTATGCTGTTTTCCCCAAAGCTCGACCATGAAAACTATTTCGATGGATTTCTCGAGCTCTCCATGGCCATGGCTTGGCACTACATAGAAGTGGTGCTCCCACCAGAAACCAAGGCAGCGCCGCTGAGCGTTTCCTATACCTTCCAACTGGATTCGGCACGAAAAAAAGTCGCAAGAAACTTTTATAATTGTGATGTATTTTCCGGCGCTGAACGCAATATTGTCACCATGCCGACTTCGCTATTAAAAACCAAATTGTCTATCGGCAACCTGTCAGATATTGTTGCCTGCTCGTTGCAGTGCAACCAAATCCTCAGCAGCACACAAACCCGCGGCGTATTTCACAAAAAGGTTGAACGCGCCCTGATCGAAGCCCCCAGCATCTGTAAATTTTCCTTTACGGAGACCGCAAAATACCTGAACGTCAAAGAGCGTCAGTTAAAAAGTCATCTCGACAAAGAAAATGCCAGTTTTCGAAAAATCGCACTTCAGGTCAGGATGCAACTCGCCCAGGAATATTTAAATTCCACCACTTTCCCCGTGAAACAGATTGCCTACCTGCTCTCCTACCAGGAACCCAATAATTTTATTCGCGCTTTTACAAATTATGTGGGCATATCGCCACGAAGGTTTCGGAACCAGTAATGTGCTCCCCAGCCATTATCTGTCTCTGCGTCAACCGCTCACCTAAGGGCAGGGCAACATCCATCCCCCCCTAATACAAAGGTTTACAACAACGAGCACTTAATGGGAATATACGACAGTGCTGTTCATTACTAACAATGCCCTCCAAAAAGGCAAAGTGATGACAGCAACGCCGATCCAGGGACGCTCCGCTGGAGCGAGCCCCCAACCGTTCACGCCGTTTTGGCACCACGGGGGGCGGACAACAACGCAAATATAAAAAGGGTTACCATGAACCAAGACCTGTCACCGGGGATTACCTATCGCGACATACCTGTGAGCCTGCGCAGCCGCGCCCTGCTCAGAGTGATGGGAATGATCGCGCCGAGGATGCTCGTGCTTATGGCAGGTTCCAGCCCCGAAGCGATGGAAAAGGCCCAGCGCCAGGTCTACAAACTGCGTTGGCCGAAAATTCCCGGTCTCAAAATCAGCGTTCAAAAAGTCGGCGGTATCGAGGGCCATACTCTCGGTGAATTGAACAAGCCAGACCAAGCCGTTGTCCTTTGGCTACACGGCGGCGCCTTCGCCTTACCAGCAGCCAGCATGCACTTTTCCGCCGCCGGGCGACTGTGCAAGGATCTTGGTGTTTCCGGTTTTATGCCCGATTATCGGCTCGCGCCCCAGCACCCTTTTCCCGCCGGACTGGACGATTGCGAAAAGGCCTACAAGGGCTTGCTGAAAATGGGCTACTCCCCGGAAAAAATTGTACTGGTTGGCGATTCCGCCGGCGGCAACCTCATTTTCGGCCTGTTACAGCGTATCCGCCGCGACAATTTGGGTATGCCCGCCTGCGCGATTCCCATTTCCCCGGTCACCGAGCTGGGACGCGCCAGCATTCCACCTTCGCTCTATATGCTTCGTCGCCGAGACCCTCTGCTACCCCTCTCGGCGATGCCCAACCTGGCAACCATTTACTTTAATGACCGCGAGGGCTCCGACCCCGAACTTTCGCCGTTGTATATGGATTGTAAAGGCCTGCCGCCCCTGTTTTTTCTGGCCAGCAGCCACGAGATACTCATGGATGATGCGGTACACCTCGCTGAACGCTGCGAGGAAGCCGGGGTAGAAACCGTCTGCCACGTCTGGCCGCGCCTCCCCCACGCCTTTCCTATCTTCGAGCGTTTTTTCCCAGAAGCCAGCATGGCAATAGATGAAATGGTTGAATTCGCCCAGCGTCACCTGCCTGAGGGCTCTCTGCCCGATTGAGCCTTCCCGTCAAGCCGCTTTCCATTATGCGTTGCTGATCCAGCACAGCTGATATTGCGTAATACTAACAATCCCGCTCAGCCCCACACGACCGCATAGGGCTATCCAGAC
>JBFEVY010000186.1:0-7073 GCA_041546665.1 Spongiibacteraceae bacterium
GCGTCTGGTGCTACGCACCGGGCAGCCGGGGCAGGCGCCAGAGCGGGATGTGGTTACCCGCTACGATATTAATGACTACAAGGAAAAAACCGAGCTTACCTCAAAAAAAATGCACACACTGGTGCATACCAGCCTGGGGCATTACCGGGAATTGATTGCTTTAAAGCAGAACCGTCTGGGGCTGGAAAAAGTCATTGAAGCGTCGGCCACAATCTTTGAGAGCCCGTCGATCTTGCAGTTTGCTCGCGGTGTGCTGACCCAGTTAGCGGCACTGCTTTACGCCTCAAACGATGCCATTATGGTGCGAGGCATTGCTGCGGGAGTCAGAGCTGTAGGCGATGACACCATTGTGGTGACTGCCAGTTCGAGCGGTGACCAAACGATTGAAGGTAAGCCTATCAACGAGGTATTGCCCGAGGTGGCGGTAGAGCGAATTCGCAAATCCCTTGATTACAGCGAACCCTATTTTGGCAAGGGCTATTTTACTGCGCATTTTGCTACCCGTACGGGGGCTCAGCATGTGGTTTACATCACCAGTGATGCAGAATTCTCCGTGGCGGATCGGCGTCTTGTCGAACTGTTTTGCCGCAACGTGGGTATCGCCTTTGAGAATCAGACCATGCATCAAGAAGTGCTGGACAGCCAACACAAGCTGGTGCTGTTATTGAGCGGTGTTGTTGAGGAACGTTCCAAGGATCTGCGCAACCACGTTCGCAGGGTGTCAGAATATGCGGGTATTATTGGCAAAAATCTGGGCCTGGATGGTCGCGAGCTGGAGCAGCTACAGCTCTCTGCGGCCTTGCACGATATTGGCAAGATTGGCATTCCCGATGAGGTTTTGAATAAACCGGGGCGTTTCAATGACGTTGAGCGCGAGATCATGGAGACCCATGTTGAGCGGGGAGAAACCATTCTGGATTCCCAGACCGGAGCGTTGCTGAAAACGGCGGGTATTGTGGTTGGTACTCACCATGAGCGCTGGGATGGAACCGGGTATCCGCGCCAGCTGCGCGGCGAGGATATTCATCTCTATGGGCGCATCACCGCCATTGCGGATGTGTTTGACGCGCTGAGTACGCGCCGGGTGTATAAGGAGCCCTGGCCAATGGAGGAGGTGATTGCCTATTTTCGCGAGCAGCGGGGCACACAGTTTGACCCTGAACTGGTTGATGTTTTCCTGGGCAATATGGACGCGGTTCTGAGTATTTACGAAAAATTTCACCCCCAGGCCCCAGAGTACTAGGCCGGGTTTCCGGTCGTTGAGGGGGTTGGAGTAGTCCAGATCCGCCCGCATACGCTTGTGCGCGGGTGCGACGTTTTGTCACATTCTGCTTGTCGCTGTCACAAAATATAATTGTGTTTTATTTTTTGTGGGTATGCACATGGCAAATAGACTTAAAACCAGCCTGACTCTCGCTTTTCCTCTCCTGCTAGCCGCCTGTGGTGGTAGTTCGGGTGGTGGCACTACCGTGAATGATATCGAGATTCCCGTTGTGGCGCGCGCTAACGATACGGTAATCGATTGCGATGCACAGCTGACTGGCCTGGGCACTGACTTTGCCAGTGGTGAGATCCGCGGTTTTGCACTGTATGTCCACGATGTGGTTTTGCTGGCCAGTGATGGCAGCGAGATGCCTTTGACTCTGGCGGAAAATGACTGGCAGAGTGAGGGCGTTGCCCTGCTCGATTTCCAGAACAAACTGGATACCTGTGCCAGCGATACCGACAAGCCCACCAACAAGGTATTGCAGGGCAGCGTAGCGGGTAACCTCAGCGATGTCAGCGGCATTCGCTTTCGGATCGGCGTACCGGCGGCGATGAATCACGGCGACACCGCGGCAGCTAACACACCTCTGAATCGCAGCGATCTGTTCTGGAGCTGGCAGACCGGTTATAAGTTTATGCGCTTCGATGTCGCTCCCCAGGGCGGTGTACTCAAGCCCGATGCTAGCAGTGCGGAAACCTGGAATTTTCATCTAGGCAGCACCGGCTGTACTGGCAACCCGCAAACCGGTGAAACCGTAAGTTGTTCCTCTGAAAACCGGCCTTTGATCGAGCTGGATGTCAGCGATATTGCGAATCAGCAGCTGGTTATCAACTATGCCAAGCTGATTGAAAACAATGCGCTGCTCAGTGATCAGGGTGGTGCCGTGGGTTGCATGTCCGGCCCGACGGACCCAGAATGTGCGGCCGTGTTTGATGCCCTGGGCATGGGCATTGCCGGCAACGATGACCCGACACCCGGTCAGACCGTCTTCTCTGTGGAGACTGTAGAGTAGAGACAGCATTATGCGTTTCCATATCATCAGGGTCGCTTCGGCGGCCCTGTTTTCATTTTCCTTGTTGGCCTGTAATGGTGGCAGTGAAACCCGCTATCTGACAGGGGACGAAGCCGCTCGTACCTTTAGCTGGAATATTCCCCAGCGTGTTCCACTGCCCATTGTTCCGGAGGATAATCCGGTCAATGAAGCAAGCTTCCAGCTCGGACGCCATTTGTTTTACGACCTGCGTCTATCGGGTAATGGCAGTCAGGCCTGCGCGTCCTGCCATAAACAGAATATGGCCTTTGCCGAATCTCTGGAGCGCTCTGTTGGCTCAACTGGCGAACTGCACCCGCGCAATGCGCAGTCTCTGGTCAATATTGCTTTCAATCCAACCCTGACCTGGGCGAACCCTTCCCTGGTCACCATTGAACAGCAAATCATGATTCCGCTGTTTGGCGAATTTCCGGTTGAGCAGGGGATTACTGAAGAGAATAAAGCGGCGGTTCTGGCAACCATTGCCGAGGACTCGACCTACCAGGAACTGTTTGCTGCGGCGATACCGGGAGCGACCAGCGAAACCATCAACTTCGAGAATATCGTCAAGGCACTGGCAACCTTTGTCCGGGGGATCAATTCCTTCGGCAGCGATTTTGACCGTTTTGAGGATGGCGAAAGTGGGGTGTTGACTGACGCGGCCTTGCGTGGGCGCGAGCTGTTCTTCAGTGAAAATCTGGAGTGTTTCCACTGCCACGGTGGCTACAACTTTACCGATTCCACCGCAGACAGCAGTCAGCTGTTTGTGGATACGCCCTTCCACAATACCGGCCTGTACAATATTGACGGCGCCGGCGCTTACCCGGAAATCAGCCAGGGGATTATCGAAATCACCTCCAAACCCAGCGATATGGGGCGGTTTCGCGCACCTACACTGCGCAATATCGCCGTTACGGCGCCGTACATGCACGATGGTTCTATGGCGACTCTGGAGGAGGTGATTCGCACCTACGCGGCGGGCGGTCGCAATATCACCAACGGCCCCTACGCCGGTGATGGCCGGGCAAATCCCTTCCGGGACGGTTTTGTTACCGGTTTTGAGATCAGTGATGACCAGATACAGGACTTGATCGCCTTTCTGGAAAGTCTCACTGACTACGACCTGTTGAGCTCTCCGCGTTTTGCCAACCCTTGGGAAGAATAAATCATGAAAGCAGTATGTCTTCGGTTGCTGGCAACCGGATTGATTATTTCCTCCGCGAGCGCGCACGAAATGGAGGAAGCCAACATCCCGTTGGTCGAGACCGGTCTGGATGTCTATCTGTCTTACAGTTACCGCAATAAAAGCTATGCGGAGCAGGACAGCGAATGGCAGATTCCCGGCGCGTTGATGGGCGGAGAGGCGTTTCCCGTAGATGAGGACGCTGGTCTGGATAATGCCGTCGTTGATTATCAATACGCGTTTTCACCGGATAACGGGGTGCAATTGACCGGCGAAGCGCACAGCGGTCACGGCGAGACTTCGTTTTCCTTTGCCCACTACTGGTATAAACACCAATGGCGAACAGCGAATAGCACCGTATGGCGCATTGAAGCCGGCCGTATGGCGGCGGCCTTTTCGCCGCTGGGTAATTATCACGCCAGCCGAGATCCCTTCAGTGAGGCGACCCTGGCAGGGGATATTTTCTTTGGTCGCAGCTTCGTTGATAACGGCCTGCGCGGTAGCGTGCTGCTTTCGAACTGGACGTTTGGTGCCGAGCTTTGGAACGGTAAAAGCTGGCTGGCGCAAAAGGGCCAGGCCGCAGATGTGTTTGCGTTCTACCGCGGCAACCACGGAATGCTCGACTATTCCATTGGTGCCTGGGCGATGTATGCCGAATCAGAAGAACGTCGCGACATCCGCTATTTCGGTGGTCACACCCACGGCAATGTTGTGGTGAGTAGCAATGACCTTAAATTTACCGGCGACAATCAGGTTTACGGTATCGATGCGGCGTTGTTCTGGCGCACTGGGGAACAATCCAAGCTGGGTGTCACTCTCAGCCTCAGTGAGTTTCTGCAAGATGGTGATATCGTTGAGTCCCAACGCATGGCTGAATTGGAGAGTGATCACCAGGCCTGGATACTTGGCGCCCAATGGCAGCTCGCCAAACACGAGTTGGTGGCGCGCTACGAATCGCTGCAGTTGGATAATACCCTGCGGGGCAGTGCCGCGGTGGTGATTGGCCGGGATACCAGTCTCGATAATCCCGAGGGCCTGGAACCGGAGCGGACGACACTGACCTATCGTTATCACTACAGCCCGGCGCTGACGCTACGGCTGGAGTGGATCGATGAGTCCATCTCAGACAGTGATCAGCAGCGCTGGGTTGCCGGCTTTGTACTGCGGGGCATGTTCGAGTAGGGCGCCGCGCTAAGGGTCGCAGTCCTTAGCGGGTTGCACTCTGAATATTGGCCGACGGTAACAAACGGGCTGCATGATTCATAATATGAAAAATCAGCTGTTGCTCATTGCTGCCGCTGACCAGTGAGGCACCGGGGCCGCGGGCGTATATGGCCACATCTTCACCGCCATGGGTTTCCGCACTGAGGGGGACAAGCGCCTCCTGATGATAACCGGGGGCAGTGGTGTCGATGTTGCTAAGTTGCTGGCGGCCGGCGCGAATCTCCTGATGGTAGCTAAGATCCGCATCGGTTTCGTCGCCGAGATTTTGAAAGCCGCGACCATTGGCATAGCCAAGGGTAGTGTAGGGCTGGCCATGACTATCTAATGCGGGGCTGTCCTCGCCGACTGAGACCACTTTACCGAGGATCGGGTTGCCCCGCTTGGGGTAGCCGGCCAGGGTGAAAACATGGCTGTGATCCGCCGTTACGATAATCAGGGTATCCTCTGCTGAACTCAGTTTGTCCGCAATCGCGACCGCGTCAGACAGCGCAATGGTATCGCTCAGGGCATTATAGGCGTTGCCGGCGTGGTGGGCGTGATCAATGCGGCCAGCTTCCACAATCAGGAGGTAGCCACGCGGATTGTTTTGCAGCTGGCGAATTGCTGCTTCGGTCATTTCGCTGAGTGAAGGTTCGTCCTGGGCGCGTTGGCGGTCAGCCTCGTAACGCATATGCGAGGCATTGAACAGCCCGAGTAGCGGGCCGAGTTTTGCTGAGGTGTCCAGCGCTGCGAAACTGGCGCGATCGGGTAGATAGCGCCCTCGGGGGTACTGGGTCTGCCATTGCTGAATCAGATCTTTTCCATCCAGACGCTTGCCCCCTTGGGGTTCGGGGAGAAACGCGCGGCGACCGCCGCCGAAAATCACGTCAATGCCATCGCTGTCGGCGCCGCTAAAGTTGGATTCCAGGCGCTGTTCGAAATCAATAAGCTGGCTGGCAATATCACTGCACTTTGAGCCTTCGGGGAGATCCGCGTCGCTCTCCCAATTTCGCTCTGCAACTTTGGCGTAACTGGCGGCGGGGGTCGCATGGGTGATGCGGGTGGTGGTGACAATGCCGGTAGACTTGCCCGCCAGTTCGGCAAGTTCCAGTGCCGAGATCAGGGTGTGGCCGGGTGTGCCGGTGCAATCGCCGCGTTTAACCCCTTCGTCAACGGCAAGTAGCCCCATATTGGTTTTGACGCCGGTAATCAATGCGGTCATCGTGCCGGCAGAGTCAGGGGTTTGCGCATCCACATTGTAGGTTTTGGACAAGCCGGTATAGGGGAAACGCTCAAAACTGAGTTGCGATTCTTCGCCGCTGCCGCCTTGCCGCTGGCCTGCCAGAATGCGTGCGGCGGTGATGGTGGAAATGCCCATGCCGTCGCCCACAAACAGGATGATATTACGGGCGCGCTGGTCTTTTGAGGCGTAATCGGGCTTGACCGCCAGGGAGCGCTCGGCACTTTGATACCAACTGTTGTTAACGGTATTGCCGAGCATGCCGGCGGAATCAAGCACGGGGCTGCTTGTCGAGACATCGTTGCTAAAGCCATAGCAGGCAGTGAGCAGCGGGCAGCAGGCAGCCAGAAGGCGTATGCCTCTGGCCGCGTTAAACTGCCGACATTTTGCGGTAGGTATACTGGCGTTTTTCATATCCCGTGTTTATCGCTGATTTCCCTTTGATTACCAGCGTCTTACCATTGTAGTCGAAGGTCCCAGTGCTCTACGACTTTGTTGTCCGGCAGCACCGGCGCTGTTTCAGGATCGATTTCCTCGTAAACATTGCTAACGGGGTTGATATTGGCATCGCGGCCGTAGATAAAGTCCTGATCCTTGACGATGGTCATATACGCTTTGTTTAGATCCAGGGCCCGTCTCAGGGTCGGTGTAATCAGCTCGTAGACGTCCAGGTCGGCGATGGCGTCCTGTTTAAGGCTGCCATCGGCATTGATAAAGCGCTGGCGGATTTCGGTATTTTCCCGGAATTCATCGCCGCCCCCCACAGTTTGCAGGTAGTGGGCAATCTCGCCATACAGCGCACTATCTGTCTGCTCCTGGCCAACATAGGGGGCGTCTTTCATCCCCCTCAGGTTGATATAAGACCAGCCAGCGCTGCCGGTCACCTTGCGGCCAAAAGCAAAGGTTTGGTCAATGGTGGTACCGATGGTGGTATGGCAGCCCATGCAAAACAGATTTTCTTCTTCGCTTTGCATGCGCAGGCTACCTTGTTCATCTTCAATAAAACCGAGCAGCATCCAGCCGAAGGAATTGTCGGTGCCCTTGTCGCCGCGATTGACAAACTGCGGTAGCAGCTCGTCAATTTTTTCCTGACGTTCATTGCCGTACATGGAATCCAGTTGCGCGGGTGAGAAGAAAGCGAATTTATTCA